>CAZLIR010000058.1:1223-10849 GCA_964559635.1 uncultured Enterobacterales bacterium | reverse complement strand
GAGCACGGTTTGCCACATGGCATCATAGCGCTTCTCATCTTTTCGCCCTGCGCGTAATAAGCGCGGACTCTTACCCAAGATATCTGACTCTGTGAAACCTGTCATTTTGGTAAAGGATGAGTTGACCATGCGGATCAGGCCATCGGCATCGAGAACCAAAATCGCATCACTAGAGGCCTCAAATACCACGGCCGCTTTACGTAATTCATCATCCTGTATTCGCGCTCCAGCACCATCTCGAAATGAGAATATGATGCCGCTAGCTACGCCACCGGATGTCGCTGCCCGAGCAGATACCCTGCACCAGAAAGATTGGTCATTGTCACGAAGCAGTTTTAACTCGGTCTCATAAATGCTATCTCCGTTTACCACTTCGACGACTTCATCAAGGATATCCGCACCACCCGACCGGGTCCGAAATACCTCAGACCAAGACTTATTATTCACTCTGGAATCATGGATATTTAGTAGATTTAACAATGCTTGGTTCGCGCGAATGACCTGGCGGTCTTTGACCAGCGCCAACCCGATAGGCGCATTATCCAACATCATGGTTTGCTCATCCCTGACGCGGTCTAATTTATCACGCAATACTCGCTTAGCGGTGATATCCTCAAACACGATACTCCAGACCTCAGTACCATCAGAGGTTAATGCAACTGAGGAGACACTCATCAATACCCAGGCAAAATGTTTGAATTCATTTTCAACCAGAAACTCTTCCTTCCAGTTAAATAAATCACCTTGCTTTTGCAGTGATTCGGTATAGAACTTCGCGACATCGTGACTAAACAGGCGAGATAGGTTTTCTTCGACAATGGCAGAGTGATCAACTGCAAAGAATTTTAATGCAATGGGATTAGCGAATAAGACCTGACCCTCAGCGTCGAGTATCAGCATGCCACCGGGGAAATTGTGGAACAAGCCTTGCAGCCAATCACTATCGACATCGAGTTTTATCTCGTCGATCGTTTCGTGATAAGTCTGGCGTTGATGCAGGAATAGCCAAACCAATAATCCTGCACAAATAATGAGTTCAAAAATGACGAACGGGTTCGCTGATCCAAGCATATAGTAGTTATATCCCACCCACGCGCAGGCAATGGTCACTAATACAACTAAGATGTAAAATATTTTTGAACTAGTGTGCATGATCGATGACATCCGACTAAGCAGTCCCCTAGTATAAATTAGTTATTCCTAATAGTCGAAACCCTTTCACTCAGCTCAATCCCTTCAGATGCAAGCCTTGGGAGAATTGGCTCATAAAATTTAGCAGTCATAGGCAATAATACGCCCGTGTCTGTGAATTCTTTAGTCATGATCATATCGACCATAATAGCGGCAGGGGTACCAACCGTTTTAGCCATTGCACTGAAGCCATCAGGGTCTCCCTCCAAAACGAGGGTTGATGTTCTAAGTAACTCATCGCCAGCCTCGTTTTTAGAGCGAAACTGGTGCTGCATGACAACCATGTCCGACTCAGTTTCAGTATAGACTAACTTTTCTGTTAGTAAGGCACAAAAGGCATCGAGAATTGTGTCTGCCTCAGGAATGTGATGCGTTTCACCTAATAGGTCTAAATAATCCATGGCATTACGCTGAGGCTCTGTCAGCGATGACTTGAAATCAGCCATGGATACCGATAAATGGCTGGCAATATAATCAGCCCATGGCTTGTTGCACCAAGTCGTAATAGTATCGCTCTGATCCAATAACCCGATACCTTTGAATAACTGCATTATTTCACAGAAACCGGGATAACGAAGTGTTCCTCTCAACACCTTGCTAGCCTCTGGAATATCATAACTCGCAACATATGAGGTCGAGTCACGATTGGCATAGCCCTCCAATTCGAGGTCATCAGAGATCTTGACCATCTCCGTTGTCGTCAGTAACTCGGCAGCAGGAATAATTTGCTCGCGGCCATTGTTTATATATTTGGCATCATTAAGAGCTGCCAATAATACCGACTTGGGCGACCATGAAAACTTGTATCCCAGTGGGTTGTTGTTCGCAGACACTGCCGGTATACCGCCACACCATGAGACGAAGGATTCTAATTTCTCACCTGCTTTATGGATATCATCGAATATTTTTCGAGCCGACAGATGATCAATGCCTGGATCAAGCCCTATTTCATTGATGATGGTGACACCCGCTGCTTTGGCTGCGGCATCCAGAGAGCGCATTTTCTCAGTTTCATAACTCGCCGTAACCAAACTGCGAGACTCAGCGATACAGGCCTCTGCGACACGCTCATGAAAGATAAATGGCACAAAACTGACCACCATATCATGTTGACGAATTGCATCAGACAGCGTCTCGGTGTCAGATACATCGAGCTCGATAGCATCAACACCCTGGTAATCATTCGCGATGGCTTGGGATTCCGCAAGTAAGTAACTGGCAACGGTAATTTGGTAGTGTTTGCGATGTAAATAATCGACTAACGGGGCGGCAACAAAACCAGCGCCCAGGACAAGAATTGTATTCATTGTTACCCTTTTATTTATTATGTTTTTGTAAGGACTTTAAAACCGGTTGGCACAACGCCTCACCGAGATGGGCGCAGCGTTCAGGTGACCAGCCATAATCAGGATCGGGTAAATCCAGATTATCTTTGAATGGCATTTCCAAAGTAAAAGAAACACATTTAAATCGCTCGCCGACCCAAGTAGTCGCCATCGACAGGTTGGCTTTACCCGGTTCATCTTCTGGATACCCATGTTGTGTCTGAAAATCTGGACTGGCAAGCAAAAATTGTTCAATAAAGTAACTTTGCTTGGCATGGTGTTCATCATCATAGGACGGTATACCCTCACATCCAGCTAAGAAATTGTAGGGGATCGCTTCATCGCCATGAATATCAAGAAATAGCTCGACACCGGTCTGCTCCATCATATTGCGCACCAGAAGTACTTCCGGGCTTTTTTCCATGGTCGGTGTGAGCCACTCTCTGTTGAGATTGGAACCAACGGCATTGGTGCGTAGGTGACCTCTGACTGAGCCATCCGGATTCATGTTCGGCACTACATACACTGTGGCCTCATTGAGAATAGCCGAAGCCACTGGATTAGTATCATCCAACAGACGCATCAATAACCCCTCAATCAACCACTCTGCCATTGATTCTCCGGGATGCTGCCGAGCGATAATCCACACAGGGCGTTTAGTATTCTCAACTTCAGGACCGTCACTCCTATTAATGACTGCCACAGTCATGTCACGACCATCAAGTGTCTGGCCAAGATGTTTCAGTGTGCAGAGTGGCGATTCTTGACACGCCTGCAATAAATCCTGATGCCGCTCATAACTGTATGGGGCAAAGTAGGCGTAATAAATGACTTCCTGTTCATGTATGTGGTTGATGACTAACTGGCCGTTTTCATAGGTCGTTGGAACACGAAACCATTCATCACGATCATACGATGCTACGGCCTGGTAGTCTTGCCAGCCATCGATATAGGCAGATCCAGCGGCATTTTCAATAATAAAGCGATATTCACGCATCGCTGACGCATGAACTTTAAAGTGAAACCACTGATAGAATTCGGATTCATTATCATGCTTTATCGTCAGTCTGACATTACTGGGATCTGAACTGTCGATGACCCGAATATTTCCACTATCAAAGTGGTCGGTAATGTATACGGCATCTGTCATGGCGGTTTTCTCGTGAGTAGCAAATATAGCCGCTAATCTATCAGGCATAGTTTGAAAAGCAAGGTTTAAAACAAATATTATTTCGCCCAAACCTTGAGAGTCCTGTTGGCTGTCACTATCATACAGACAGGTAACTTAGATAAGAATAACTGGAAATCGCTATGACACCCAAACCCAACCAAGAAATGCTCGATGAAATTCGTGATAATTTCGACTACTTCGATCGTGACAACAATGGCCAGATCGATGTCAATGAGTTCACCAAGTTACTTCAGGTTATCGACCCGAATGCCACCAAACAGCAAGCCGAAGACGGATTTGAATTCATTGATACTGACAACAATGGGCATATCGATTTAGATGAGTTCATTGAATGGTGGCAAACTCATTGGTGGCAATACTGATAAAGACACAACGATGAACTCTCAAGAACTAGTCGATATCCTGAATGTAGAGCAAATCGATCGCTACATATTCAGAGGCGATACGCCTGATGATTGGCGCAAACGCGTCTATGGCGGACAGGTACTCGCTCAAGCAATGAATGCAGCTCTGCGAACGGTTGATAATGGTCGCAGCGCACATTCACAACATGCCTATTTTTTGCGCCCGGGTAATCCCAATATACCAATCATTTATGAAGTGGATCCGATTCGGGATGGTAAATCATTCACAACTCGTCGAGTTGTCGCCATCCAAAATGGTAAAGCCATCTTTAACACCTCAATCTCTTTCCAGATTGATGAACCTGGTTTGTGTCATCAAATGGCTATGCCAGATGTCCCCAAGCCAAAGGGTTTACCCAGCGACGAGGAGTATCTGATCCGACTGGCTGAGGAATATCCTAATTTAGTCACCCCGGGAATGACCGCCAGTCAACCAATAGAGATAAGACGCCTGCATCACATTGATCCGATCAACCCCGAGCCACACAGACCGGAGACAGGTCTATGGATGCGTGCCAAACACACGTTAGGCGATGATCCGGTAATCCATCAAACTATGCTGACCTATCTATCTGATTACTACTTGATGGGAACCGCCCTTCTGCCCCATGGTGTGACTTTCTTCAATCGAAATTTGCAGGGTGCGAGTCTGGATCATGCGTTGTATTTTCACCGTGATTTCCGTGCTGATGAATGGTTGTACTACCATATGACCTCGCCGGTTTCGCATGGTTCGAGAGGTCTGAACATTGGTATGATTTACACTGAGTCTGGCGAACTCGTGGCCTCAGCGGTACAGGAAGGTCTTATTCGGATCCACGAAGACTAAAGCAACATATTCTCGAAATCGTAATCCATTGCCTCAGTCGGCACACCCAGGAAGAAACCCTGCACCATCGGTATATTGTGATGCCATATCAGAGGTAATGAGGCTGCTTCCTGAACACTCTCGGCGATTAAGGTGATGTTTTGCTTATTCGCAGTTTTAACGATTTGCTTAACCACTGCCTGATGTCCTTTATTTTTTCCTAAGTGCTGGACGATGGTGCCGTCTATTTTGACGTAATCCAGCTTCAGTTCGTCCAGCAACTTAATCGACTTAAAGCGGGTTCCAAAATGGTCGAGTGCAATTTTAACGCCTAGTTCATTCAATTTATGACACAGGTTTCGAGTCTGTACCAGATGATTCAGGGCAATTGATTCGGTGATTTCAAAGATCACTTTACGCGGAGGAAAATTGAGCTCCTCTAGTGTATTAGCGATCCATGAGGCCATTAACTTATCATCCACGGACTTGCCCGATAATTTGATAAATAATTCTGGGGCCTCGGTGATATCTTCATAATTCTGTAGCACAGTCTCTAATGCCTGATAGATCACCTTACGATCAATATCAGCCATCAAACCAGCTCGCTCGGCAAAGGGAAGAAACGTTCCCGGAGAGATAATTTCATTATTTTCATCGGTCATCCGTAACAACACCTCATAACGAGATGAATTGTCAGTTACCAAGTTGACGATGGGCTGAAAGTAAAGAACGAAAAGATCATTATCGAATGCCTGTTTGATGCGTTCATACCAGGTCTTTTTGGAGAGATTCTCACTCGAGTCATCGCTGTCTTTGCGATAATTATGCACCGTGTCACCACCATTGGACTTGGCAATATCACTGGCATCATAGGCATTTTCAATCATCTCCAGAACACTCAACTCAGAATCATATCGCCTCACCCCGATGCTGGCTGTGCTTGACAGCACATTATCATCATATTCTGCTGTTAGTTCATGGATCGTTTGACGAATCATGTCCGCTTTTGAAGACAGTAACTTACTGTCATCTGCATTCATAAACAGTACAAAGTTACCGCCCTGATATCGCGCGACATAATCTTCATCATTAATAACATTGCACAATGACTGGCCAATATCCTTGAGAAAGTGATCAGCTGCTGCCATGCCCAAGTTCTCATTCATCCAAGCAAAGTTATCCAGCTGTAGATACAATACCGCTGTATGACTGGACTGCTGAGTCTCTGCTAATGAGGCAACCATTTGTAAAAACTGCAGACGCGAGTGGACACCGGTAAAATCTGAACTCGCTGTGCCACTGTCGGTGAGATCCTGAATCGAGTTAACAACATCAATATACCTGAGGACCAGAAGTTTCAGATGTTCGAGGTTGTTATTGGCCACAGCATCAAAGTAGCCATTACTTAGGGCTTTTACGGGGTCGATGTCGTTAACACTATAGGCTATGGCGCAGTTTAGCGGACTGGTGCGATCATCGATATTATGCGTCCAGTGCGTTAGCTTGGTATTGATGATTTTAATAAACAGAGCGACCGGGTGCTTGTATGCCGATGTGGCAACCTCGCTCGTACTCATGTTCTCAATATTAATCGCTGGGAAATGCTTATTCAGATAGTCTGTTAGCTCGTCGGCTTCTGAACTTTTATTATTAGCAACCAAGACGACCGTGATATCCGCATCGGTCATTACTTAACCTGTCCATATTTTCAAATGACTGTCGCTAGACTAGCACTAGCACCGCTAAAAAACAAAAAACGGAGGACTTGCCTCCGTTATTTTTAACACGTGGTTACACTTAAACCGACATTAACTTTCGGGTAGTATCCAGCATGCGGCATGAGAAGCCCCACTCGTTGTCATACCAGGTCATTAATTTCACCAATTTACCGTTAACACGCGTTTGCGCGGCATCAAAATTTGATGAATATGGTGAGTGATTAAAGTCAATCGATACCAGTGGCTCAGTGACATACTGTAAGACACCTTGCAAAGGTCCTGCTGCCGCTGTCTCAATGAGTCCATTTACCTCTTCAACACTGGTTTCACGATCCATGATCATGGTCAAATCGACGAGTGATACATTAACCGTTGGAACGCGAATGGCGCCACCGTCCAGTTTTCCCTGTAATTCAGGCAACACCAGACCAACAGCTGCTGCGGCACCTGTTTTGGTTGGGATCATGGACAAGGTCGCTGATCGTGCACGATATATATCACTGTGTGGTGCATCGAGAAGAACCTGGTCGTTGGTGTAAGCATGGATGGTTGTCATATAACCAGAATCAATACCAATTTCTTCGTGAAGAACCTTGGCAACCGGAGCCAAACAGTTCGTTGTACACGACGCATTCGAAATAATTTCATGTGATGAATCTAGTATGTCGTCGTTTACACCATACACAACAGTGGCATCAACACCAGAGCCCGGCGCAGAAACAACAACCTTCTTCACAGATCCACCAAGATGCTGCCCCGCTGTGTCACGTGATCTGAAACGACCTGTACATTCGAAAACGACATCCACACCATAATCAGACCAGGGGATCAGTTCTGGATTAGGCTCAGCAAATAGCTGAACATCATCGCCCTCAACCGTCATCACCTCACCGCTGAGCTGAACATCACGGTTAAATGGGCCATGAATTGAATCATATTTAGTCAGATGTACATTAATTTCCGGTGATGTCAGATCATTGACCGCCACCACTTTGAATTCTTCTTGTAAGCCCTGTTCATATACAGCGCGCAAGATATTTCGACCAATCCGGCCGTAACCGTTAATTCCTATCTTTATCATTTTCTCTACCTCTGATTATTAATCTCTATTTCTCTATAAATTTCGTGTATCTGTTAATCTAAATCTCTGTAAATCGCGCGGATGTTCTCACCCAACTGCGACCAATTCTTCTGTTCAATGAGTGCGTCATCAAGCATCCAACTTCCGCCCACACAAACGACATTTTTTAATGCCAGATAATCGTTGGCGTTGTTACCGTTAATTCCACCTGTCGGACAAAACCTGGCATCTGCCAATGGTCCAGCCAGTGATTTGAGTAGTTTTATGCCACCGACTGCTTCGGCAGGAAATAACTTCAAAAATGTGAAACCAGCGGCCATTGCTTGTAATGCCTCACTCGCGGTGGCAACCCCGGGTAATAATGGCAGTTGCTTTTCAGCGGCATAGGTCAACATCTCGTTGGTTGCGCCTGGACTCACCAGAAAATCAGCCCCGGCATCCATCGAGCGGTCAAAGTCGAATATGCTGTTATTTGTTCCAGTACCCACGCATAAGTTAGGAGTGGCTGCCTTTATCCGCCTAACGGCCTCCAGGGCATGCTCGGTACGCAAAGTTATTTCTAAAACATTCATCCCGTTATCTGCCAATGCTCTGGCGTAATCTTCAATGCCATCTAACTGATTGATGATCATGACAGGTATAACTTTGGCTGCGGCTAGAGATGTCGTTAGTTCAGTCATAATATTCCTTATGCACAGCAGACTGTGACTGGTGTCTTTGTTTGGTTTAGTAAATAAGCGATGGGAAGCTTTGATTCTTGTTCGGCGCCGGCAAGCGCTTTATTGACAATAGCCAATTTTTCATCGCCTGTGATGAGCACAAATACTTCGTTAGCATTGAGAATAGCCGGCAGACTCAGCGTCATTCGCTCAGTGTATTCACCTGCCACTGGACAACCTGTTGCATCAACGCCATAGCATAATGATGTGCCATCTAAATCTAGCGCAGCCTCTAGTTGTGGCGTACCAGGAAAGATAGATGCGAAATGTCCGTCAAGCCCCATACCAACAATCGCAACCGCATAGTCATCGAGAATAGTCGCTAATTGCTGGTTTAAATCACTCTCTGCTGCTTGAGCAGACTCATGGCCAATCATCAAACTCTGGACTGTCGCCATCGACGCTAGATTCTGGTGTAAGCTGTTGCGAATGAGATGCTCATTTGAGGCCTCATGATTTGTTGCTAACCAACGTTCATCTGAGGGCAGTAAAGTGACTTTATCCCAGGCGAGTGGTGTTTGTGATAGACGCTCAAAGAGGGGTTGTGGCGTCGTACCACCCGATACCACCAGAGCGGTTTCACCCGATAACAGACTTTCATTGAGCTTTGCTGTTACCTGCTCTGCCATGCTATCAAACAGGGCATCACGATTATCATATGTTTTAATCTCAGCCATGCTATTCACCCACGTTGTACCAGTCGCGATTAGAATCGCCAAATAGGTTGTCTGATTCATCTGGTCCCCAACTACCGGCACTATAAAGGCTTGGCTTCAGATTGGTGGATTTCCAGTAATCCACAATGGGGTCAATCCACTTCCAGGCCGCAACAATTTCCTCACGGTCAATGAATAAGGTGTCATCGCCTCTGACCACATCCATCAATAGACGTTGGTAGGCTGTGCGCGTGGGTTGGTCTTCGTGTGGCTCGAAATCAAGATTTAGCAGGATTGGTTCGATGGTCTTAGTACCACCAACGACGTCATTTGCCATTAACTTCAACTGGATTTTTTCTTTCGGCTGCAGCTTAATGATTAACTGATTTGGATGCAGTGACTGACCAGAAGCGCTGTAAACGTTGTGGGTTACATTTTTAAACTGCACAATGATCACCGCACCCCGATGTTTTAGCCGCTTACCGGTACGGAGATAAAAGGGTACTCCGGCCCAGCGCCAAGTGTCGATCTC
>CAZLIR010000058.1:0-1123 GCA_964559635.1 uncultured Enterobacterales bacterium | reverse complement strand
ATGAAGTTACTGAAACGAAGGGTCAACAGATTCTGAACCGTATCTTTACCGGTGTAATGGTCAATACGATAGATTTGTGACTCTTCAAAATGCGCCGCCATACAGCTGTTGATCTGCTCAGCCGATGCCAAGTCATAGCCAAGTGGCTTCTCGACCACCAACCGGCTATTGGCAGTATTGAGCTTCATCTTGGATAAATTTTGACAGCAGTTATCGTACAGAGACGGTGCTACAGCAAGGTAGTACACCTTGGTTCGGTCAAACTCATTAATGCGGTCACGAAATTCTTCCCAACCCTTAGAAACATCAATCAAATCAATCTGTTGTGAAATAAGCGTTTGACAGAATCTATCAATATCCTCAGCCACCTTTTCGTTATCCTTGAGGGTATTATCGAGCACGGATTTGACTGTATCAACGAGCTCATCATGGGGTATTTCACTGCGAGAGCACAAGAATAGTCGTGAGCCCTCTATCATGTCGCCAATACGGAATGAGCGAAACATTGCCGGAATTAATTTGCGTTTCGACAAATCACCTAGGCCACCAAATAAAACCATGTCGAACGGTTCTGATGATGGATCATGCATATTAGTATTAGTATTCATTAGAATATCGTCGCTCCTTCTTCAGCAGTGCTGCACTGCGCGCGAAATGATTTAAATAGTGTTTGTCCGAGTTCATCAACCGGTGCTTCGGTATCCACCGCTGCATCACGTTTTGCTAATTCGTCAGCATCAATGAGAATTTCGAGTGTGCCGGCATCGCAATCGAGTCGGATCAGATCACCATCATGAATTTTGGCGATGTTGCCACCATCAGCCGCCTCTGGGACTAGATGGATAGCTGCAGGTACCTTACCTGACGCACCTGACATGCGGCCATCTGTGACAAGACCAACCTTGTAGCCTTTATCAAGCAATGCGCCCAGATTGGGCGTCAATTGATGTAATTCAGGCATACCGGCTGTTTTTGGGCCCTGAAAACGCAGCACTGCAATGAAATCCTGCTCGAGTTCACCACGCTGATAGGCCGCCATGAAATCGGACTGATGACGAAAGACTTTAGCAGGTGCTTCGATCACTTTATGGTGATCACGCACAGACGAAGATTTGATGATGGC
>CAZLIR010000057.1:0-11000 GCA_964559635.1 uncultured Enterobacterales bacterium | reverse complement strand
CTTTAATCTGGCGGCAGGCCTCGATGAAGTCCACGCCATAATTGTTATGCTCATCTATGCCAGTAGCAACGGCAAAAATATTCGGATCAAAAATGATATCTTCTGGCGGAAATTCGATTGACTGAGTCAGCAAGTCATAAGCTCTCTGACAAATCGCGACTTTTTTATCGAGCGTATCAGCCTGTCCCGTTTCATCAAATGCCATTACAATCACAGCGGCGCCATAACTTCTGGCCAACGCCGCCTGTCTTAAAAATTCCTCTTCACCCTCTTTCAATGAAATTGAATTAACAATACCCTTACCCTGAATGCATTTCAGACCCGCTTCAATGACTGACCATTTTGAGGAGTCAATCATGATGGGCACTGAGCTAATATCTGGTTCAGCTGCAATCAGGTTTAAGAAACGTACCATTGCCTGCTCAGAATCAATGAGACCCTCATCCATATTAATATCGATAATCTGAGCGCCATTTTCGACCTGCTGACGAGCAACAGATAACGCCTCCTCAAAATCACCCTCTTTGATCAGGCGCAAAAATTTCGCCGAACCGGTGACATTGGTTCGCTCACCGACATTGACGAACAGGCTTTGTTCATTAATCGATAGCGGCTCTAGGCCTGACAGTTTCATTGCGAAAGTCTTACGCGCGGGTTGTCTGGGCTTAAATGGCGATAATGTTTCAGTAATGGCCTTAATATGCTCTGGTGTTGTGCCACAACAGCCGCCGACAATATTCAAGTAACCAGATTCTGCCCACTCAGCCAATTCTGTGGCCATAGCCTCTGGTGACTCATCGTACTCGCCAAAACTGTTCGGCAATCCGGCATTGGGATGGGCTGAGACGTAACCATCTGAAATATTTGATAATATTTCTATATAAGGCCGTAATTGATCGGCGCCTAGTGCACAGTTCAAGCCAAAGCTCAGAGGATTAATGTGACGCAGAGAATGATAAAAAGCTTCTGTTGTCTGACCCGTTAATGTCCGTCCGGAGGCATCGGTGATAGTTCCTGAAATCATCACTGGGAACGGTGTTTTTGTTTGATTTAATATGGTCTGGATGGCAAAGAGTGCTGCTTTGGCATTCAATGTATCGAATATCGTTTCAACCATGATGATGTCTGAGCCACCATCAATAAGCCCCTGACATGCTTCGGTGTAGGCCGATACCATCTGGTCAAATGTTACCGCACGATAGCCCGGATCAGAGACATCGGGTGATAGTGACGTGGTCTGATTTGTTGGGCCTAAGATGCCTGCCACAAAGCGTGGTTTATCATCAGTAGAAAATTCTATAGCGGCCTCTTTAGCCAGATTTGCTGATGACTTGTTTAATTCATATGACAAGGACTGCATATTGTAGTCAGCCATTGAAATACTATTGGCATTAAAGGTATTCGTTTCTAAAATATCACTACCGGCCTGAAGATATTGACGATGTATGTCTTTGATGATGTCAGGTTGTGTGAGGGTGAGTAGATCATTATTGCCTTTGAGCTCAGATGGCCAATCAGCGAAACGATTCCCGCGAAAGTCCTGCTCTTCGAGGTTATGTTTCTGGATCATGGTCCCCATGGCACCATCGAGAAACAGCACACGTTGATTGAGTAGTTTTATTAAGGTTTCAGTTGTAGAAAATGCCACGTTTAATGCTCAGTGAGGGAATAATACTATAGACTTCTAGATGTTTAGACGTCTATAATACACGAGTTTAAAATGTACACCAAGTGAATAGTCACCAAATTACATATTATTACTCGAAGTTTAGTCAATAATTCAAAGAGAGAGAAACAATGTCTGACTCTGTAAAAATGTACAGCGCTATTGATCGCGATATCCTGATAGCTCTGCCCAATCCCGCCAAAGAAGCCTATGAGATAAAAGTCAAAGTGCCCGAATTTACCTTTCTGGGTGTGCAAGAGCAGCCAGATTTCGCCACCATGTTCATTACCTTTTACCCAGGTAAAAAAATCATCGAGCTTAAATCACTCAAGCAGTATGTTTATCAATTACGAGATATTGTGGTGTCTTATGAGCGACTGATTAATATTGTGTACGATCATTTAAAGGAAGTGTATGAGCCTGAGCGCATGCGTCTAGTGATGGTCTTCAACCCACGTGGTGGGATCAGCTCTAAATTGACCATCGACTCTGATTGGAAGATTCGTGGCGGTGATGATGTCTATCAATCTTGGGGTGAAGAATCGGATAGCTGGATGGAAGTTTGATAGGTAAAGCCGACGTTATTGAGCTTGCAAGTAGCTAGAAACCAGTCAGTTAGTAACTACTTACTACCGCCGATCGCATCAACGGCCGTGTACTCTTCAATTCCCTTCAGGATTTCGTTGTTTTTATTGCTCATAACCGCAATCAGGTTTGTCAGACCCTCTCGGGTAACAATCTCACGAAACTCCTGGCGTTTAACCACGACTAGACTGATCCCCTCAACTCGCACATCGATTAGACTCCACTGCTGAGTTTTGGGATTGTAAGTCATACGGTAATCGACATTGACTTTGACGCCACCGGGTATTTCCACCTTGGATAATACCCAGCCTCCTCGGCGAGTTTCTTGCCAGTCATACTCGACCACTTTGATTAATTCATCATCATAATAGCCGTAGGCACGGACCACATAACGCAGCAGAGTGCGTAGGAATTCATCTTCAAATTGCTGACGCTCAGTACTTGATGCATTGCGCCAATGCGGACCTAAGATTAGTCGTGATGCCTTGGTAATATCCCAGTGCTTGAGTGCTATGGTCTTGGCAAAGTGAACCAACTTGGCAGGCTGCTCAGCGAACTCCTGCTTTCGATTACTAAGTTCAGTCAATAATACATTGGTCTGGGATTCGACCACACTAACGGCTGGCGGGATTGGATCATCACCCACAAACAGTGTCGAAGCACCCAGTCGGCATGCCAAGGTCAGCAAGACTATGAGAAAAACGGATTTAAACTGCAAGACTAGGGTTTGTTATATATGAGATTGGTGCAACGGTGGCATCTTCAAAGGTAACCAGTTCCCAGGCCTGCTCATCGGCCATAAGGGTTCGAAGCAGTAGATTATTGAGTGCGTGGCCTGATTTTACGCCTTTGAAAGCGCCAATTGGGCTGTGGCCTAGTAGATACAAGTCACCGATGGCATCCAATATCTTGTGCTTTACAAATTCATCACTGTATCGCAGGCCATCTTCATTCAGCACCTTGTATTGATCCAATACAATGGCATTCTCCATACTGCCACCACGAGCGAGATTATTAGCACGAAGGTATTCAATATCATTCATAAAGCCAAAAGTGCGTGCACGACTGATTTCTTTTACAAATGAAGTACCAGATAAGTCTATCACGGCATTTAATCCTGACTTATTTTTGAATACTGGGTGATCGAAATCGATAGTGAAATCAATTTTGAATCCGTCATATGGCTCAAAACCAGCTGATTTATCACCATCCGATACGGTCACAGGCTTCTTAATCCGAACAAACTTCTTGGCTTTGTCCTGCTCCTGTACGCCCGCAGATTGGATCAAAAACACAAATGGACTTGAGCTACCATCCATGATGGGCACTTCCGGCGCACTGACATCAATAACGGCGTTATCTATTCCTAGTCCAGCCATCGCTGCGAGCAGGTGCTCAACCGTTGATACGCGCACACCATCTTTCATCAAGCAGGTAGATAGCGTCGTATCACCAACATTCTCAGGTTTGGCCTCAATCTCAACGATGGGATCCAAATCAACACGGCGGAAAATAATGCCGCTATCGACCGGTGCTGGATGGAATGTCAAAAACACCTTCTTACCAGTATGTAGACCAATACCAGTCGCTCGAATCGATGTTTTGAGTGTGCGTTGACGAATCATTACAATAGTTAACTTCAGATTATTTTTATAAGCTATTGTTTTATATTACTTATTTGCAGATAAAAAACAACAGCCTGTTCAAATTTTGCGCATACTATCATATTCTAACGACCGTTTGAAAATAAATTCGTCACAATGTCGCAAAAAGATAACGCAAAAAAATTGCACACTGAACCAGAAAGGGTGTTGATCCAGTGTGCAATCTACTACTGAAGTCATTGCTTCAGCTTGCAAGGGTCTTGCTACGAGCTACGCACCTAGTGTGCGCAATTCGTTAGTCTGCCTGACGTCTCAGGAATGCTGGAATATCCAGGAAGTCCTCTGCCAAGTCAGTTCCGACCACTCGCTTGCCGCCATCTTGGGCTAGATTCTCACGTTGACGAATCGCCGCAGGCTTGTCATACACGTTATAATCAAGCGGTTTATCTGATACAGGTTCAGGGTTTTCGACAGCAACTTTCATAGAAGGTTCCTCAGTTTGTCCTAATCCCGTTGCAACGACCGATACTCTGAGCTCATCAGTCATGCTGTCATCAAAGACAGTACCAACCACCATTGTGGCATCCTGAGAGGCAAATTCGTTGATCACGTCATTGACTTCTGCGAACTCATCCAAGCCCAAATCATCATTTGCTGTGATGTTAACCAAAATGCCTCGAGCACCAGACAGATCGACATCTTCCAGTAATGGACTAGCCACAGCCTGCATCGCCGCTTCACGAGCTCTGTCAGGACCGGTACCCTGACCAGATCCCATCATGGCCTTACCCTTCTCGGACATGACAGTTCTGACATCAGCAAAGTCAACATTGATCAAACCACGGCGTGTAATTAACTCAGCAATGCCCTGAACAGCGCCTGATAAGACATCATTCGCAGCAGCAAATGCCTTTTTCAGAGAGCTGCCCGGCAAGTTCGTCAATAGCTTCTCATTCGGCACAATGATTAAGGAATCAACATGCTTTTCCAGTTCCAAAATACCTTCCTCAGCCACTGCCATACGGCGCTTCAACTCAAAGAAGAATGGCTTAGTAACAACAGCCACCGTCAAGATACCCATATCTTTGGCGATTTCTGCAATCACGGGCGCAGCACCTGTTCCGGTTCCACCACCCATACCTGCAGTGATGAATGCCATATCAGTACCCTGTAGCATTTCCTGGATACGCTCACGATCCTCCAATGCCGCCTCTCGGCCGATATTAGGATTCGCGCCAGCGCCCAGTCCTTTGGTTATCGTGTTCCCCAGTTGTAATAATGTGGTTGCTGTCGAGTTTGACAGTGCTTGAGCATCTGTATTTGCACAGATGAAATCAACCCCATCAATACTCTGCATTAGCATGTGTTGCACAGCGTTACCGCCGCCACCACCGACTCCGATTACTTTTATCTCAGCTGCTTCCTGGCATGCGTCAACGATTTCAAATTTATTTGTCATTTTAGTTTTACCCTTTCTGCTTGCATTTAACGTTAAAAATGAGTGTTACCACTCTATTCTGCGATATCATTCGATATCCCTAGAATTCCTTAAACCACATCTTCATGCGGCTCCAAATTGATTCTTTACCTGACAGTGCATATTGATTGCTGCTGCCGTCTTTGTGCTGTTGCATACCGTAGTGCAGTAGACCTACACCGGTTGCGTGTATTGGATTTTTCACCACATCGCCCATACCTGTGACGTTGTAAGGCGAACCAAGTCGAACTGGCATATGAAACACTTCTTCAGCCAATTCGATTAACCCTTCCATCTTCGACGAACCACCGGTCAGCACGATTCCCGCGGCAATCAAATCGACGAACCCGCTACGTTCGAGCTCGGCATAAATTAAGGTGAATAATTCCTCGTAGCGCGGTTCAACAACCTCCGCTAGCGTTTGACGTGATAGTCTTCGTGGCTGTCTGTCACCCACACCAGGCACCTCGATGGTGTCCTCTAAATTGGTCAACTGTCTCAGTGCACAGGCATACTTCACTTTAATATCCTCTGCGTGCTGCGTTGGTGTGCGCAGTGCCACCGCGATGTCATTCGTCACCTGATCACCGGCGATGGGAATGACCGCCGTATGCTGAATGGCGCCATGCGTAAACACGGCAATATCCGTTGTGCCACCACCAATATCGATGATGCATACACCCAAGTCTTTTTCATCTTCGGTTAATATTGAGAAACTCGATGCCAGTTGCTCTAAGATGATGTCATCGGTCTCTAAGCCACAGCGACGGACACATTTGGTGATATTTTGTGCCGCACTGACAGAGCCTGTGACCATATGTACCTTGGCCTCCAAACGAACACCTGACATTCCGATTGGTTCTTTAATACCTTCCTGACCGTCAATGATGAATTCTTGTGGCAGGATATGCAGGATCTTCTGGTCTGCTGGAATCGCTACCGCCTTCGCCGCATCGATAACACGCTCGATATCTGCTTCGGTAACTTCCGTATCACGGATAGCCACGATGCCATGCGAGTTCATGGATTGAATATGACTGCCAGCGATACCGGTGTAGGCGGAATGAATTTGGCAGCCAGCCATCAGTTCGGCTTCCTCAACGGCACGCTGAATGGATTGCACCGTCGATTCAATATTAACGACGACGCCCTTCTTCAAGCCGCGCGATGGATGCGAACCGAAACCAATAATTTTAAGTTCCGTATCATCTTCGCCAACCTCACCGACAATGGCGACCACTTTCGATGTGCCTATGTCGAGACCGACAATTAAGTTTTTTTCAGGTGCTTTTACCATAGTTATATACTCACCAGTTATTAAGGCTTGCCCGACTCGTCCTGAGCAACGATCGGCATGCGTGTCACAGCCATTCCCGTGTCATAGCGCAAATCCACCCGCTCGATTGGCGCAGGATCGTCGTTCACTAAAATGGGATAAATATTTATAAATTTGGTCACTCGTTCTGAGAGTGCCTTTCGTCCAATGTCTAATATAATTCCGTTACTGAGCTTCAATTCCCATGCCCTTCGCTCACTCAGGTGCATTTCACTGAGTTGCAGTTTTTCCGCCTCAAACTGCGTCTGAAGATCGGCAAACAACTGCAGTAAACTCTCGAGCTCATGCTCTGGACCTGATAATTTGGGTATTGTTTTGATCGCAATTGTTTCCGGTTCAAACGTTTGTCCAAATTGATTCACCAGACGATTGTCGTTCCAGACAGCAATAGCCTGTTGCTCATCAATATCGATAATGAGCTTATCCGGCCAAATGCGACGTATCTTACTGCGATAGACCCACGGGAGCGCCTCAAGCTCTGCCTCGATATCACTCAAATCAGTGGTCATGAAATTGATGGTTTGCTTGTCTTCAGAGGTTTCTCTACTCTGTGAGCGCAACACCGATAGGATGGTATCCTTTGATAAATGTCGCAACTCGCCGCGAATCTCAACCACTCGAATGGGCATCAATTGCTCAGGCGGCTCAACTGCTTTGAGTGACCAGTTTTGTTGCATGCCATACCAGATCACAGTACCGACCAGTGACAACACACCCAGAGACACAGCAGACCACTTGACTATCGAGCGTCGATTGTTTGCCTTGTTTTCGCGCTTGCGACTCGCCATAGTGACCTGCTTCTTCTTAGCCATTGGTCACCTCCACATTGGTAGGCATACTGGTTTCAAGAATACTCAGGCAGAGTTCTGAGAATGAAATACCCGCTGCTGCGGCAGCTTTGGGTACCAGACTCGTCTCGGTCATACCCGGAACCGTGTTGAGCTCCATTAAGTGCATCTCACCAGTTTGCTCATCTGCCATGAAATCAACTCGTCCCCAGCCGGAACAGCCAACTGCAATAAAGGCCTTCAAAGACACCTGATGAAGCTGTTGTTCATCTTCCTCACTCAGGCCACTGGGACAGAAATATTGAGTCCCGCTACCCGCTTCATATTTCGCACTATAGTCATAGAACACATGCTCAGGCTCGATGCGAATTGAGGGTAAACAACGATTACCGATTATTGCCACGGTATATTCAGGTCCCGACATCAGACGCTCAACGATGGCTTGATCAGAGTAAGCATGAGCTTTTGTTAGAGCTGGAATGAGTTCATCGGCTGAGCGGCAAAGTGTCATACCTAAGCTCGAACCCTCGGTTGAGGGCTTAACCATCAGTTGTTCACCATGGGCATGCGTAATTCGTTCAATCAGTGTTTGATCAATTGGCTGGTTTGACTCAATCACCGTGCCCGGAATGACGTTTAATCCAATTGCTTGCCAAATCCACTTCGAGCGCACCTTATCCATACCAATGCCCGATGCCAGCATGTTAGAGCCGGTGAAGGGTATGCCCATCATGGACAAGGTGCCCTGGAGTAAGCCATCTTCACCCATCTTGCCGTGCATGACATTGAACACACGATCAAATTGTTCATCTTTCAAAGCTGATAATGGCTTATCTTGCGGGTCGAAAGCATGCGCATCCACGCCAGAGGATTGCAGAGCCTTCAGTACCGCCTGTCCCGAACTGAGAGACACTGTGCGCTCATTTGAGTCACCGCCCATCATCACTGCAACCTTGCCGAATGCTGTAACATCAGTCATCAGAGCCCTCCACATCACGCAGAAATGCCATCTGAGTTCCAGACCAGTCTTTCGCCAATGCACCAATGTTGCCTGCGCCTTGCATAAGCAACATATCGCCATCCTCAAGCACATCACCGATCACCGCCTCAAGCGCGCTTTGATCTTCGACAAAAATTGGGTCTAACTTGCCACGATTACGGATAGCACGACACAGTGTGCGGCTATCAGCACCGGGGATTACCTCCTCACCCGCTGAGTACACCTCGAGTAATAACAGGACATCGACTTCGGATAATACCGAAGCAAAGTCTTCAAAGAGATCTCGCGTGCGGGTATATCTGTGCGGTTGATATACCATCACCAGTCGTTTTTCCGGCCAGCCATTACGGGCTGCCTTGATGGTTGCCTCAACCTCAGTCGGATGATGACCATAGTCATCCAATAGTTCGATATGACCTTTACTGTCAGCAAGAGTCATCAAACCCAGATTTTCAAATCGTCGACCAATGCCCTGGAATTCGGCAAGTGACTTAATGACCGGCGCAATTTCCAAACCCTCTTCCATCGCCACGGCAATGGTGGCTATGGCGTTGAGTACATTGTGTCGTCCTGGCAGATTAAGCTCGACATCGATGGTGCCATCAATTGACTTACCCTGAACCTTAAAGAAACTCTTGTTGCCTTTTTGCCTGAAATCAGAGCCGCGATAGTCAGCATCATCGTCAAAACCATAGGTGATGACGGGACGCATTAACTGCGGGATAATTTCACGAACCGTCGGACTATCGGTGCACAATACAGCTAAGCCATAAAACGGCAGGTTATGTAAGAATTGGATAAATGTTTCTCGCAGCACATTAAAGTCACCGCCGTAGGTATCCATGTGGTCTGCATCAATATTGGTCACCACAGATATCATCGGTTGCAGATGCAGGAACGAGGCATCGGACTCATCCGCTTCAGCAATCAGGTAACGGCTACGACCCAATCGTGCATTTGTACCCGCTCTGTTCAACAGGCCGCCTATGACAAAGGTTGGGTCTAACCCGGCATCACCGTAGACACTGGCGAGCAGACTCGTCGTGGTCGTTTTACCATGAGTTCCGGCCACAGCCACACCATGGCGGAACCGCATTAACTCAGCCAACATTTCAGCGCGAGGAACAATCGGAATCCGTAATTCGGTTGCTGCCACCAGCTCTGGATTCGACGCTGGAATGGCACTGGAAATGACCACCACATCAGCACCCTCAACCTGATGTGCCTCGTGTACATGGGAGACTTCTGCACCCAAGCGAGTTAAGCGCTGTGTCACGGTATTATCTGATGGATCAGAGCCCGTTATTTGATAGCCCTGATTTAACAGTACTTCAGCAATACCCCCCATTCCGGCACCACCGATACCAATAAAATGAATCCGCTTAATACGACGCATTTCGGGTATATCTGCCAGTAAATGTTTAGAGTCTATCGTCATGACAGCGACTCCTGTGTTTCATAACCAGCGGCACTAATGCAGTAATTAGCAACATCCCTAGTGGCGTTATTTTTAGCCAGTTGACGAGCATGCTTGGCCATCTGCAAACAACCCTCACGTCCACCAATATTTATAATCTCGCGCGCCAGATGTTCCGCTGTCAGTGCTGGTTGCTGAATCATACGCGCGGCATCACCACTCACCAGATACTGACCATTCACGGTCTGATGATCATCCACCGCATGGGGAAATGGAATTAATATGGAAGCCACACCCGCTGAGGCTAATTCTGAAACCGTTAAGGCTCCTGAGCGACAAACCACGAGATCAGCCCACTCGTAGGCAGCTTTCATATCGGTAATAAAATCGCTCACCTCAACTATTTCATCCACAGTACCCGTATGATTCGCTAGGGCTTCGCTGTAGCGCTCAAGTACCACGCCCCTGCGACCACTACCGGCCTGGTGTCGGACGCAGAGTGTCATCTCAGCTGTGAGTTGTTGTATCGTTGCCGGTAATATTTCGTTCAGGATAGCCGCACCTCGGCTACCTCCGACAACCAGAATATTGAGTGGCCCCTGCCGGTTAGCAAATCGCGCTTCAGGATCCGTAATTGCGGAAATATCCGCACGAACAGGATTGCCAACAACTGCTGTGGCGTTGGCTAGACTATTCGGGAAAGCGGCCAGTTTATAGCGTGCTAATTTAGCCAGGTAGCGATTGGTCATGCCTGCGATGGCATTTTGCTCATGGATGCATAACGGATACCCGAGTAGCTTGCTGGCCAGACCACCCGGACCACTGGCAAAGCCACCCATACCGAGCACCACGTCTGGCTTGATGCGTCGAATGATACCAATGGCCTGAAAGATAGCGCTAATTAAGCGAACCGGTGAAAGCAATTTTGTGATCACTGATTTGCCTCGAACACCGGCAATGGAAATTGTCTCCAGCGGAATATTATTTTGTGGCACCAGAGATTCCTCCATGCCACCCTCGGAGCCTAACCAAGTTGTTTGCCAACCCCGCGCGGATAGCCAATCCGCGATCGCTAATGCCGGGAAGATATGACCACCCGTGCCACCGGCCATGAGAAGAATATGAGG
>CAZLIR010000056.1:1648-11014 GCA_964559635.1 uncultured Enterobacterales bacterium | reverse complement strand
ATTTAGCCAACTTGGTTTCAAAGTATCTTATGGCGGTGCGCATAGTCACACACACTCGGCATTAATCATTTTCAGCGACCAAACCTACATTGAATTGCTGGCACTACGACCGGGCTTTAAAAGGACTGTGTTATTAACGCTTGCACGTAGCGGTTTGCTTGATGCGATCGCCAAGCGAAAGACGGATATGTCATGGCGTTTGATGCGCTGGCTTAATAAACCCTACGGTGCGATTGACTGGTGTCTGCGCACCTCAGATATCGATTCCTTACTGGAATCGTGCCGGCAAAATCACTACGAGGTGTTGAAGGGGGAGGCTTTTCATCGCACGCGGCCTGATGGCATGACGGCGCGATGGTTATTGGGATGTATAAAAGATCAAGAGGTACCATTTCTGATCGAGGATCAAACATCAATCGATATTCGCGTCCCCGTGAACGAAACTCCCCAACATCCTAATGGTGCGCTACGCATTGATAAATTAATAATCGCTGTTGATGAACCATCACGTTATCAGACCAAATTGAATCATCTCATGGCACCATCTGATGACCATAGCAAGCCTGTCATCGAGTACGTTAAGCTAACCGCTGGCGGTAACGAATTTACTCTGGAAGTGGCATGTTCACCTGATGGAGTGAATAACAATACCGAGTCAAACAATGTGTATGATATCGCGATTCATCTGGTCTAATGTGCTCATAAAATGAACAATTGAGTGAGCCATATTCGTCTTTATGATAAGTTAACTGAACTTGTAATGTCTGTAATCAGGTCCGGAGAAGTAATATGGATACAACACAATTAATCAGAAAGCTCATCATTGCTGAAATAGCCATTATTTTACTCTACATCATTGTGAGTTTTGTACTGACAACATACTTTGAAGAATTGCTCATTGAGTGTGATATTTACCTAGAGGAAGATTTCACCTTCTTTGATCTAGCATCGTTATCGTTGCTTGTTGCTTACATCGTAGCAGTGGTTGGATTTTTTAACTCTTTGGCATGGGCGGGTAATTTATATATTTCCCTTACTGTTGTTGGTTTGCTGATAACACCTTTTACAGGCCCCACAATAGAACATGCGCTGACTGGAACAATATTAGATATAAGTAGCATTCTAAGCGGTATTATCATTGCGCTATTGATCTTCACGCCTTCGGTTTTCAAATCCAAGGAAATTGACGATTTATACGCAACAATTCAAGCAAAGTTTAGTGGCGAAAACAGCTAAACGACTCTTCATATGCCTGATGACTCTGGCTTTGGTGGGCTGTGGTTCACCAAAGTTAGAGCCGCTTAAGCCAGGCGCAGTGATCCTCGCCTTCGGAGATAGCCTCACGGCAGGCGTCGGTGCCGAAACAAGTCATAGTTATCCGAGTGTGCTGGCCGCCATGACTGGGTTTACCGTCATCAATGCCGGTATTTCTGGAGAGACCACAGCACAGGGCCTGCAACGATTCCCCGATGTATTGAATCAACACGCACCTGATCTGGTCATTCTCATTGAGGGTGGCAATGATATTCTGCGTAATAGGAGTAAACAGCAGGCTAAAAGCAATCTTGAGCAGATGATCCAACTCGCCATGGGGCGCAATATTCAAGTGGTATTACTGGGCGTGCCTGAGAAAAGTTTATTCTCGAGTTCAGCGCCTTTCTATGCGGAATTAGCAGAAAAATATAATTTGGCCTTTGATGATGAGACGATTGGCTCACTCATGCGAAGCCCATCCATGAAATCGGATGCTGTACATTTTAACCGGGCAGGGTATGCTGAAATGGCGGAACAAATTTATGCCCTTTTGCGTGATAATGGGGCTTTTTAACAAGGCACATAATTAGGCAGAGTCAATGAGTTATGAATTAATCACACTTTTTGCCCTCATGGGCGGTGTACTATTTATGCTGCTGTGGGGTCGATGGCGCTATGATTTGGTGGCGTTTGCGGCGCTGGTGTTAGGTTTATTACTTCAGGTCATACCCTATGATCAGGCCTTCTCCGGCTTCGGTCATCCGGCGGTTATTATCATTGCTTTGGTGCTGGTGGTATCGCGGGCCTTATCACAGTCCGGAGCGATTGAATTATTAACGGGCAAAATTATTGATACCAGCCGTGCCCTGCCATTGCATATCGCCTCATTGGGATCTGTGGGGGCATTGTTATCAGCCTTCATGAACAATGTCGCCTCATTGGCTATTTTGATGCCGGTAGATATGCAAACTGCGGCCAAAGCTAAACGCTCGCCAGCCCTGTCGCTGATGCCTCTGTCATTTGCCACCATCTTAGGTGGCATGGTCACCCTGATCGGCACGCCCACCAATATCGTTATCTCGCAATTTCGCGAAACCTCGCTGGGTGAAGCCTATTCTATGTTTGATTTTGCTCCAGTCGGGCTTGGTGTGGCGGTTGTTGGTATTGTGTTTATCTCGTTTATCGGGTGGCGTTTTATGCCTGTCGAACGAGGTAAGACCGATGCTGGTAAAGAGCTCGCCAATCTCGAGGGCTATGTTGCTGAGATGGGGCTTAATGAGGACTCGCCGGTGATTGGTCAGACCATCAGTGATCTGGCGGATGCTGCTGAAGAGCATGATGTTCTGATCCTCGGTTTGGTGCGCAAGGGCAAGCGACTTTCGGGTCGTATGCTGCATGAGCCGATTGGCAAAAGCGATCTGTTAGTACTCGAAGCAGGTCCAAAACCCCTTGAGAGTTTTGCCACCGCACTCAAGCTGACCTACTCACGCTCTAAAAAGCACCACGGAACGATGGCTGGAACCATGAGTATGACCGAAGTGGTGGTAACGGCTGAATCTCGGATCAGCCAACGCACCGCCATGGATCTGCGCTTGTTGTACCGTCATGACACCATGCTGTTGGGTGTGTCGCGCAAGGGTAAGCCATTTCGTGATCGGGTGCGGCAACTAACCATTTTACCAGGTGATGTGTTGTTACTCATGGGGGAAGAAGAGCAACTTACGACAGTTGTTAAATGGTTAGGCGTGCTGCCATTGGCACCCCGAGGTTTACAGGTCACCCAATATCAGAAAGCCTGGTTGAGTATCGGCTTATTTGCCGGAGCAATACTTGCCGCAAGTCTTGGATTGGTCTATTTGCCTGTGGCATTGGCAGCCTGTGTGGTGTTGTATTTGCTACTGAAAGTGATCTCTCTGTCGCAAGCCTATGATGCCATTCAGGGCTCAGTGTTGATATTGCTCGCCTCGCTGATCCCGATTGCTGTAGCGTTGGAAAATGCCGGCGGTACGGAACTCATCGCACAAGGAATTTTGAATGTGACCAGTGGCTGGACACCGGTGGCCATCTTGATTTTATTGATGGTCGTCACCATGACGCTATCAGATGTGTTAAACAATGTCGCCACTGTTCTGGTGGCAGCTCCGGTGGCCATTGATATCGCTCAGCGCTTGCAAGTCAATCCTGATGCTATGTTGATGGGCGTGGCTGTTGCCGCATCGTGTGCGTTTTTAACACCCATCGGGCACAAGAACAATACCATTATCATGGGGCCAGGTGGTTATCGGTTTGGTGATTACTGGCGCATGGGACTACCACTCGAAGTGTTGGTTCTGATCGTATCTGTGCCGTTAATTCTCGTGGTGTGGCCACTCTAATTCGGCCGACAATTAAAAGGAAATCAGATGGAGTGGAAAATCTTTTTTACGGTATTTGGTGCCATGTTTGTGGCAGAGCTTGGCGACAAATCGCAAGTGGCAACCATGCTCTTTGCATCCGATAAGGATGTCAGCAAGTTAACAATATTTCTTGCCGCAAGTGCGGCTCTGGTCATTGCCACTGGCATTGGTGTTCTGGCGGGCTCTTTTGTGTCTGAGTATATCAATGAAAAGTATCTAAATTATCTCGCCGGCACAGGTTTTATAGCTATTGGGATCTGGACCTTCTATACTGCCTGACATGATTATATCCACGGAACTAATTTAATGAAAAAAATAATAATCTCACTATTCATCTTCTGCTCACCGCTGCTATTAGCTGAAGATAAGGCTATCGATTTAAACCAATTTGCACAGGACTATTTTGCCAAAATGGCTGCCAGTCAGGCCCCCGATGCCAGCGCTGAGGACCTTGAGCAATATCTGGCACTATTGGCTGATGATGTAGGGCATACCCATTTGCCCTGGAATACTGATGACGCACGCACCGCCGATGGCAAACAACTCATGCGCGAAGGCATGACATTTTATCTCGGTGCGCATACAGAATATAAAGCGGAATTACTCAACCTGTTTGTTTTTAACGACTCAGCTGTGGCAATCCGTTATAAGCATTACGGCAAGGGAATTCATCCTCAAAGCAAACAACCGATTGAGTATACGCGCACCATGATGGAAGTATTGGAAATGGAAGGGGACAAGGTCGCAGTTATTCGCAAATATCATGAATAACAACATCAGTAGCTGTGCATAACCGTGAGGTATGATTGACATGATTTACACGGGTAGTTGTCATTGCGGCACCATTAAATTTCAAGTTGAAGCCCCCGAGTCAGTCGAGGTTGAGCGCTGCAATTGTTCGATTTGCCGTAAGTCAGGTTACCTTCATCTGATTGTGCCACTAAGTCAATTTCGCCTGCTTTCAGGACAAGACAATTTCACAACCTATGCCTTCAATACCGGGGTTGCACAGCATACGTTTTGCACTACGTGCGGTATCAAACCGTTTTATACACCGCGCTCGAATCCTGATGGTATCGATATCAACATCAACTGTCTGGATACTCAGCCGGAACATATCACCATTGTCGATTTCGATGGTCAGAACTGGGAGCAACATGCGCATACGCTAGCGCATAAAAGTCAGGAAACATGAAATTACTGATTGATAGTGACGACAATGAATACCTGTCGAACCAGCAACACTTGCTCGAGAGTAATGGTATCCCAGCCTATATCTCTAATCGTGATAGCAATCGTGTGATCCCCTTCGGGATATCAAAAGCGGGTCTATGGGTATACATGGATGAGCAGTACGATGAGGCAATGGCACTGTTAAAAGATCCCAACTATGTGGTACAAAAACAGATTGATATGGCACAGTTTCGTGAATTGGCAGAAGAGATAGAGCAAGACCGCTCAGGATTCAATGCCACCATGCGGGATCTGCTACTCGGGAGTGTGCTGTTGCTGACAGCCATATTTGGCTTTATCTATTTGTTTGACCGTTTTTTATCTTAGTCAATAGATGCGTGTGTTGACTGGTCATGAACGCAGGCCCATACGCACAATCGCAAAGCCAATGGACATGAGGGCTAAGATCAGGCCAGAAGTCATCAGCCAGCGATTTTCTTTACGCAACACATCTCGCTCAGCGATCAGTTCATAGTCATAAGTCACGCCATCAAAGGTGGTGACATAACGCTCGCCATTATATTGATCGGTTAAGTGAAAACTCAATCCGGCATCAACTGACTCACTGTCGCTGACAGGGGTTGCCCGATAGGTATAGTAAGTCTGGTTATACACGAGTCCAAAGTAACCGGAAATCAATAGGATCAGCCCTGCTAAAACCCCAAAGATCCAGTACTTTGCTACAGGCTGCTCGGAAGGTATGGCGGTAACGAGTTCAGTCTTTGGTACCTGATAGGCTTTACACAGTTTATCGATGACTTCGTCAGAGGGGATAAATCGACCATTTTCTAATTTCGATAAATAGGACTGCTGGATATCAATCTCACGTGCTGCCACGGCCTGCGTCCAGCCGTGCTGTTTGCGAAGTTGTATTAGCTTTTCTGCTAAGCGCATGTGACACCCTAATCATTCCTCACAGCCATTATTACCAAACAAAAAACCGATTCATAGTACTTAGTGCATATTCATGCGCATGAATATTATGAATATTGTGAATTTTCATGAATCAACTTGCCAATTTGCTAACTTACTGATTTTATGTACAAAAGCAAAAGTGAAATACGCAACATATACAAGAGCGAGACGACGATGAAATATATTTTAATGCTGGTTTTTATAGGTTTACAGGCTGTCAGCCTGGCATCAGATGCGGATAAAGATGGTCGACCTCTAATCCTGTTCGAGACTAAAATTTATCGGGTTGATGGGGATGCGACTACCGATAAGTCTGAGACTAACAAGACGTCTCAGGTACTCGAGTGGTCGCCATCTTTAGTCGCTCGTGCGGGTGAGACGGCATCGATTGAGATTGCCATGGGTGAGCAAGCGGATGATGAAAAAATTGTCATGCGATTTATTTCTGACGCCAATGCCACCACCTTTGATGTGAAGCTCGAATTATTAAACGGTGATAATACGACCATCAGTCACATTGAAGATTCAGCCATTGATACACCGCTGAAGTTCTCAGCTGAATTAAATGACGTCACGCGTTTATTTACCTTGAATGCGTCGTTGGTGGGTGATGATCAGATGGGCGAGGCTGTTACTGGTTCCAGCGTGGAATACGATGAATCAGCCTGTGGTCGGGTATCGGTATTTCGTCGTCCTCCGGTCAATGAGCGCTACTATCGCTCTGCGATCGTTGAGGTGAACGATAACAACGTCGATACTAAGAAAACGACACATCAATTACCGCCGGGCAAAAATACCATCAAGGTGTATCCATTTGCCGGTAGTTATGGCGGCGGTGGTGGCCGTGTGCGATTCCGCGGTAAGGATCTTGAAATTGACGTCAAGCCGAACATGACCTATCACATCGGTGCCAAATTCAATTCTGAAAAGCGCTACCGTACCCGAGATCAAGAAGACTGGGATCCGGTTGTATGGCGCGTAACTCAGCAGTCATGTGAACTGTAGGCTAGGTGCTTGACAAAAATCAGGAGTGGTCAGTCACTCCTGATGATTTATACCGATTAAAATACGCGGTATAGTGTCGCAATGAATGACCAACTTCGACAACAGATGTTCCGTGAACTGGAGCAGAAAGATATTCTTGAGCAAGTCAAAGAATACAGCTATCAATACCTCGATGAGGTCATGGCACGTCGCGTTTTTCCAGCCGAAGAATCCCTAAAAAATTTAGCCGAATTTGATGAGTCATTACCCGAGAACATTGGCGACGCCTCAGCGATCATAGCGCAGTTAAATCAGTATGGTGCCGCAGCAACGGTGACGCATATTGCCGGACGCTACTTTGGATTTGTTAACGGCTCTGTATTACCCACCGCCATGGCGGCTCGCTTGCTGGCTGATGTCTGGGATCAGAATTCAGCACTGTATGTTATTTCACCCCTTGCGGCGAAATTAGAATCTATTTGTGAAGGCTGGTTGCGATCGTTATTTAACTTGCCCGACCACGCAGTAGCCGGTTTTGTGAGTGGTTCTTCATTGGCTATTTTCTGTGGTTTGGCGGCTGGTCGATATCGTGTATTTGATAATCTTGGCTGGGACATTAATCAAAAAGGTTTCTACGGGGCGCCAAAAGTTCGTCTGGTGGTTGGCCGACAGGCGCATGGAACGGTCATGAAAGCCATCGCTATGTTGGGCTTTGGTCTTGATCATATTGAGTGGGTGGATTGTGATGATCAGGGACGTATTATCGCTGATCAGATTCCCCCACTGGATTCATCTACTATCTTGGTACTTCAGGCGGGTCATGTGTGCAGTGGCGCCTTTGATCCCTTCGCTGAACTGTGCGCTAAAGCACGCAAGGCCGGTGCTTGGGTGCATGTCGATGGCGCCTTTGGACTGTGGGCTGGTGCGACCGAAAAACTGAGTCATTTAACCGCAGGCATGCAGGAAGCGAACTCCTTTTCACTCGATGGCCATAAAACGCTGAACACGCCTTATGATAATGGCATTGTGCTGTGTGACGATAAAGAGGCACTCACAAAAGCGCTGCATGCCTCTGGCTCATACATTGTTCATAGTGAGCAGCGCGATGGTATGTTTTACACGCCAGAAATGTCACGCCGAGCGCGTGGGATTGAGCTATGGGCGGCGCTGAAATACCTCGGCAAGCAGGGCATTGACGACTTGGTATATGGTTTTCATGTGCGGGCTAAACAGGCGGCTGAAGCATTGGCTGAGGCCGGATTTCAAATACTCAATGAGGTGGTGTTTAATCAGGTGATGGTGTGCTGTGAAACAGATGAACTGACGCAAGCCACTATGCAGCATTTACAACAATCAGGCGAATGTTGGGTGGGGGGCGCCGAGTGGCAAGGACGGCCAATCATTCGGATAAGCGTCTGCTCCTGGGCCACAACCGCAGCCGATATTGAGCGAACAGTTGCGGCCTTTATTCAGGCCAGAGCCGATGCTGAGACTTGAACGCATCATCGATCATTTGGGCTCTGTTGATGCGACCATTATCTAAAGCACCAGGACGATTAACGTGACAGAGCAATCACAAACTATTTCACCAGCGGCTGTTTTTCTGGCATTTTTGAAACTTGGATTGACTTCCTTTGGTGGGCCGATCGCGCATATTGGTTATTTCCGCACAGAATTTGTTGAGCGACGCCAGTGGCTTGATGAGGAAACATTCGCTCAGCTACTCGCGACCAGTCAATTTCTACCCGGTCCCGCCAGTAGCCAGCTAGGGTTCAGTATTGGTCTGATTAAAGCGGGATGGCTGGGTGCCTTATCGGCATTTGTCGCCTTTACCTTTCCTTCGGTATTACTATTGCTTGGATTCGTGGCTCTATTACCGATGTTATCGGGTGATATTGGTCAGGCAGTGATTCATGGTTTGAAGTTAGTGGCCTGTATTATTGTCGCCGATGCTGTGATTGGTATGGCGCGCTCTTTGTGTCCAGACTGGTCAAGACGATTGATTGCGCTAGCCGCACTGGTAGCACTGCTGTTGATTAGCACGGCCTTTGCACAGGTGCTCGTGATTGTAGCAGCAGCGGTCATGGGTGCTCTGTTCTTAAGCCAACAGAGCGATGCGAATAAACAGACAGCCATCGCGCTTCCCTACAGCACCGGTCTGGGATGTGTACTATTGATCCTGTTTGCCAAGCTGTTAATCATACTGCCATTTTTGGCAATGGCCGATATTAATATGACGTCGATTGCCGATGCATTTTACCGGGCCGGTGCCTTAGTGTTTGGTGGTGGCCATGTCGTTCTGCCATTGCTACAAGATTCTGTTGTGTCCACTGGTTGGGTATCTGATGAAGATTTTCTGGCGGGTTATGGGGCATCGCAGGCAATTCCAGGCCCGATGTTTGCCTTCTCAGCCTATTTGGGTGCCTTGATCCCCTCTGACGAGTCAGCCATTACCACAGCCATGGTGGCAGTAATCTTCATGTTCCTTCCGGGTTTTCTGCTCATGGCGGGTATTCTTCCTTTTTGGCGTAAGATGTCAGCTAATCCAACCGCAGGGGGTGTTCTGGCGGCGGTTAATGCTGCG
>CAZLIR010000056.1:0-1548 GCA_964559635.1 uncultured Enterobacterales bacterium | reverse complement strand
GCAAAATGTGTGCAACAATTTGTTAAACCTGATCTTTGCTAACCAGTTTCAGTTACAATAATCACAGTTAATTAACTTGGCTGTCACATGACACATTCCACAGAGACAAAAGCGACAATATCTCATACAGAGCTCGACCAAGAATTCTGGACCGATGAGCGTTGTCATATCATTGAAGTCGCTAACTCAGATAATGATCCTGATGTCTCTATTGCGAGAGCCAGAGTTGAGCCCGGCGTAACCACAGCCTGGCATCTGCTGCATGGTATTACTGAGCGATACTATATCCTCGAGGGTGAGGGTGTTGTTGAGGTAGGTGAATTAGATCCTGAGCCTGTGAGTGCTGGATCGACTGTGATTATTCCGCCTCATGTGAGACAACGGATCACCAACTCAGGAACGACAGATTTGATATTTCTTGCGATTTGCTCGCCAAGATTTGTGGTTGACGCGTACCAAGAGTTAACTGAATTAGAAGCAGAGAAAGACTGAAAATAGCGGACTAAAACTTATGATCATTCGCAGTTTATTTATTCTATTATTATTTACGAGTATCCCTCTTGTTGCAGAGGAAACTCAGACAGAACAGGCTCCTGAGCCCATCCGGGTCTTGTTTGTTGGCAATAGTTATACCTACTACTGGAACCTACCACAAACCGTCACTAAAATGGCTGAGTTTTTAGGGCATCGTATTTACACCGAGCAATCTACGGTCGGTGGTTCTAATCTAGAGCAGCACTGGAAACAGGAAGTCGGCACACAAACGTTAGCGTTGATCCAGAAAGGCGGTTGGGATTATGTGGTGTTCAACAACCACAGCATGAGTACCATAGAAACCAGTGCGAGCTTTTTTGAGTACGGTAAAAAGTTTGTCGAACTGGTTGAGAGTCAGGGTGGTAAGACCGTGTTTTACATGACCTGGGCACGCGAATTTAATAAGCTGATGCTGCCGACGATCTCCGGCTCGTATCGGCAGTTGGCCAAAGATACCGGAGCCTATGTCGTGCCAGTCGGCGAATTATGGATGCAATCATTGAGTCTACATCCTGAGTATCGACTACATGCCGACGATGGCAGTCATCCGTCACCACAGGGCACCTACCTAACGGCGCTGGCCTTCACCAAATTTTTCACTGGAGAATCGGTGCAAGCAGTCCCTAACGCACTGCAGACAAAAGATGAATTTGGCCAGAATCTTTATCTTAATCATATGCAGTATAACGAGGGTAACTATTTCCGTATGCTCGTGGATAGTTTTCAATTAACAACCCTTAGCAAGGATTAACAATGAAAACGATTGGCTTGTTGGGTGGCATGAGTTGGGAAAGCACCCAAGGCTATTACAAAGCCATCAATGAAGGCATTAAATCTAAGTTAGGTGGTTTGCATTCAGCACAAATTGCCATGTACAGCGTTGATTTCCAGCCTATAGAGACCTTGCAACATGAAGGAAATTGGGAAAGCACGGCCGATATTTTAGTCGCTGCCAGCCAACGCGTAGAAGCGGCCGGTGCTGACTGCCTGTTGATCTGTACTAATACTATGCAC
>CAZLIR010000055.1:0-11042 GCA_964559635.1 uncultured Enterobacterales bacterium | reverse complement strand
GAGCAGCATCAATGGAATCAGCGGTGTCTAATGACATTGCCGGTAACGTGTAAGTTTCCACATGACGACTAGGGAATCCCTCGATATGACCACGCTGATTACGGAATAACACCCGCCCGGTGCCATGTAAATCCAATAACTGAGTGATCAGCTGTGGAATCGACTCAGCACGCATGATCTCGAGTTTATGAAACAATTCGGCTGATATGAGTGTGCGCAACTTTTGATACACAGTAGCCATATCAACCGTATCACTCGGTAGTTGCTCCAGATACTCCAATGCATCATTGAGTGATTTATAATCATTTTCTTCCTCAAGAAAGGTATCCAACTGACTGTAGCGATTAGGGTCGAGTAATCGTAAGCGGGCAAAATGACCTGCCGTACCGACTTGCTCTGGTGTTGCCGTTAGAAGCAATACTGCGGGGACCTTCATACTCAAGGTCTCAACTAGTGCGTAGGCATCGCTGACAGCTTGCTCTGACCACTCCAGATGGTGGGCTTCATCAACGGCCATTAAATCCCAATCAGATTCCTGTAGCCACAGCCGATACTGTGGACTCGAAAGAATAGTCTCTGGGCTACTGATAACCAGCTGTTCCATGTCAAACGGGTTGGGCGCTGAATCATCTTCTGCTAATTGCGTCAGAGCATCATCAAGGCGTTCCTGATTCAGAAGACTAAAGTGCAAATTAAAGCGACGTAATAACTCAACAAACCACTGATGCTGCAGACTCTCTGGAACCAGAATAAGAACCCGGCTAGCCTGATGAGTAAACAGTTGGTAATGAATAATCATGGCTGCTTCAATGGTTTTGCCTAAACCAACTTCATCTGCCAACAGCACACGAGGTGCAAAGCGTTGTGCCACTTCTTGGGCAATGTATATTTGATGTGGCAGCAATTCCATGCGACCAGCATTTAAACCGGTGATTGGTGAGCCATTTATCTGATGCAACAGCTCGAGCGTTTTAACACGTAACCGGAAGGCCGAATTACCATCAATTTGACCACTTAATAGGCGCTGTCTTGGCGTGGTGAACAGAACATGGGCATTCAGATTCATTTCCGGAACGACATGTTCATCGCCAGACTCACTGACTGCGACATAGCCGATGAGTCCCTGTTCATTCAACAATTCTTTTACAGTTAATATTTCATCATCAATTGTCGTGATCTGATCGCCGACAGAATAAATAATCCGACTGATCGGCGCATTGTCTCTGGCATAGGTTCTTAGCTCTTCAGCTGCGGGGAAGTCGATGGTGATCAGACGGCCAGAAATGTCACGTATGATGCCAAGACCGAGGCTCTGCTCAGTGTGGCTAACCCAACGTTGACCTTTGGCAAAATCATGCATGTGTGTTGAATCTAAAAGCGCTGTAATAGGCCGCGCATTCTACACCCAAAGTGTACCCAGCGGAAGGGCTAATCCGCTGAGTTATGTAACAGGATTTAATAGACTTTCGGAACCAGTGCTTTTTTACCGCGTAACAGACCCACAGCACCGGAACGAACCATTTCTATGATGGTTGTTTCATCTTGTAGCGTTTTCACCAGTGCTGTGATGCGTCCGGGTTGTCCGGCTAACTGCACGGTGTAGCATTCTTTGTGGACATCAACGATCTGAGCACGAAAAATATCCGCAATGCGTTTTACAGAATCCTTGGTTTCAGGATCAGCGGCATTCACTTTGATCAACACTAACTCTCGTTCGATATGCTCTTGGTGAGTGATATTTTTAACCGTTAAGACATCAACCAGTTTATGACATTGTTTGGTAATTTGCTCCAGCGTTGCTAAATCACCACTGGTGCAAATGGTCAGACGCGATAATGTTGGATCATCGGTCTTCGCGACGTTGATACTATCGATGTTATAGCCGCGCTGAGAGAATAACCCAACCACACGAGATAATGCCCCTGGCTCGTTTTCCATGAGTATTGTTAGGATATGCTTCATGCTTTCACTCCTTTGGCTAGCCACATATCATCGACAGCGCCACCTTTGACTTGCATCGGGTAGACATGTTCTTCTTCTTCAATTTCAATATCAACAATAACCAGACGATCTTTCATTGCCATCGCCTCGGCGACTTTGCTGTCTAGATCCTCATCATGTCTCACATACATTCCGACATGACCATAGGCCTCGGCGAGCTTTACAAAATCGGGCATTGAATCCATGTAAGAGTGCGAGTGTCGACCACCATACTGCATATCCTGCCACTGACGAACCATTCCTAACGAACGGTTGTTGAGAATAAAAATTTTAATTGGAATATTGTATTGCAGACAGGTTGAAAGTTCCTGAATATTCATTTGTACTGAGCCATCTCCCGAGATGCAAATCACATCACTGTCGGGGTAGGCTAACTTCACTCCCATCGCTGCCGGCACACCAAATCCCATCGTTCCAGCACCACCAGAATTAATCCACTGGCGTGGCCGTTTGTAGGGATAATAGAGCGCACCAAACATCTGATGCTGACCGACATCTGAAGTGACAAAGGCATCCCCATCAGTGGCTTTATACAGCGCATCAACAGCCGCTTGCGGCTTACGCAGGGGACCTGAGCTATCGTAGCTCAGACATTTCGTCTCACGCCAGCCATTAATGGTTTCCCACCAGGCATCCATAGCTTCAGCATTATGATGAAGATTTGCTCTGTCCATAAGCTCAAGAAATTGTGTAAGCACAACATCAGCAGAGCCCACGATCGGAATATCAGCATTGATAGTTTTTGAGATATTGGCCGGATCGATATCGATGTGAATAATGGTGGCGTCGGGACAGAATAGGCTCGTGTTATTGGTTACACGGTCATCAAAGCGCGCGCCAAATGACACTATACAGTCAGCGTTAGCCATCGCCTTGTTGGCTTCGAGCGTGCCATGCATGCCTAACATACCCAGAAATTGTTTGTGTGTACCCGACATGGCACCGAGACCCATAAGTGTTGATGTGACCGGAACATTGATCCGCTCAGCCATCTCAACCAGCTTATCAGAAGCATTGGCGATAATCACACCACCGCCGGTGTAGAACACCGGGCGTTTCGCTTCTGTGAATGCCATGATAGCTTTCTTAATCTGACGCGGATTGCCTTTCAAAGTCGGGTTGTATGAGCGCATCTTGATGTTTTCTGGATACTCGTAGTCATACAAGCCCGTGTTGTTCACCAAATCTTTAGGAATATCAATTACCACCGGCCCGGGTCGTCCTGTTTTGGCAATGTGATAGGCTTTAGCGATCATTTCCGGGATTTGCTCAGTTGTCTTACACAAGAAGCTGTGCTTCACGATCGGACGTGAGCAGCCAATCATGTCGGTTTCCTGGAAGGCATCGTAACCAATTAACGAGCTGGGAACCTGACCAGAGATGACTACCATCGGAATAGAGTCCATGTAAGCTGTGGCAATACCTGTCAGCGCATTGGTGGCACCAGGACCAGAGGTCACTAACACAGTGCCAACCTCACCGGTTGAACGAGCGTAACCATCAGCAGCATGAGTTGCGGCCTGCTCATGACGTACCAGAATATGCTCAAAGTCATCTTGATTGTAGATGGCATCATAGATATCCAAAACAGCACCGCCGGGATATCCAAACACAAACTTCACACCCGAGTCTTTCAAACTTTGAACAACAAGTTCGGCACCGGTGTATTGTTTCTTTTCTGAGCTAGACATAGTTCTTAATTTCCAGTTGTAACAATCGCTTTCATATTTGTCATGTACGCACGTAAGGTTTTACCGATCACCTCAACAGGATGATTCTGAATGGCTTCGTTTACCTCTACCAATGTCATGTTATCGACACTGCCGCTATCAAGCTTAAGTCCACGACCGATAACTTCAGTGGTTAATTTTGGCATTAATTGCTCACCAAGCAAAGGCACAGCAGCCTGAGAGAACAGATAATTTCCATATTCAGCAGTATCAGAAATGACCACATTCATCTCATACAATCTTTTACGTGCGATTGTGTTGGCGATCAGTGGCGTTTCATGTAGTGATTCATAATAGGCTGATTCAGGTAAGATGCCGGATTCAACCATCACTTCAAACGCCAACTCAACGCCTGTCTTGATTAGAGCAACCAGTAGAATAGCGTTATCGAAGTACTCTTGCTCATCGAGTTTGGTTGATGATGCTGGCGCCTGCTCGAAACCTGTCTCGCCGGTCTCTTCTCGCCACTTCAATAGGTTGTGATCATCATTGGCCCAGTCTTGCATCATGACTCGTGAAAATTCGCCGGAGAGAATATCATCCATGTGCTTTTCAAATAGTGGGCGAAGTAGTTGCTTAGCCTCACTGGAAATCTCAAATGCTTTCAGCTTGGCTGGGTTCGACAAACGATTCATCATCTGAGTCACACCACCAATTTTGAGTGCCTCTGTGATGGTTTCCAGACCCTGCTGAATCAATTCAGCAGCATATTCTGGGGTCAGACCATCAGCAATCATGGCATCATAAGATAGGATGGCACCCGTCTGTAACATACCACAAAGAATGGTTTGCTCTCCCATGAGATCGGATTTCACCTCAGCAACAAATGACGAGGCGAGTACACCAGCCCGGTCACCACCAGTAGCCGAGGCAAGAGCTTTGGCTATTTCAAAACCGTCACCATTTGGATCATTTTCAGGATGAACCGCGATTAGGGTAGGTACACCAAACCCACGCTTATACTCCTCCCTGACTTCTGTTCCCGGACACTTCGGTGCACACATGACTACAGTAATGTCAGGACGGATTTGCTGTCCTTCTTCGACAATATTAAAGCCGTGTGAGTAAGATAAAATAGCACCTTGCTTCATCAAGGGCATCACCGCTTCAACGACATTTGAGTGTTGCTTGTCAGGCGTTAGGTTGTAAACCAAATCTGCAGTTGGGATTAACTGTTCATAGTTCCCGACTGTGAAACCATTATCAGTGGCCTTTACATATGAAGCGCGCTTTTGTTCGATAGCAGAATCGCGCAGAGCGTAACTGACATTCAAGCCCGAGTCACGCATGTTTAGTCCCTGGTTAAGACCTTGGGCGCCACAACCGACGATCACGATAGATTTACCTTTCAGAAAATCACAGCCATTGGTGAATTCTTCACGTTGCATAAAGCGGCATACACCGAGCTGCGCGAGCTGTTCTCTTAAGTTAAGTTGGTTAAAGTAGTTAGACATAATCAAATCTCGTTAAATTAATACGCTTTGTGCAAGCATAATGGACTGATTATGTTGCGTAAATTGATATATAATCACTATAATATTGCGATATATGCAACGTGTTATTTTTATATACCTTCTGCATCATGTTCTTCGAGACGCTGTGAACACATCCCTGTACGCTAAGCGTCGGCATCCATGCCTCCGATTCTCTAGAACATTGATTGCACAAGGTACATACATAACACCTAATTCATCATAGGTTGCAGAGAACTTCAGTGGATATAAAATCACTCGACACATTTCTAGAACTAAGTAAGCGTCTCCATTTTGCACAAACGGCTCATGCATTACATATGACACCTTCTGCATTAAGCCGCAGCATTCAACGTATTGAGGACGAACTTAAGATTAAGTTATTCCACCGCGATAATCGCTCGGTGAAACTAACACAAGCGGGATTGGAATTTGCCAGCTTTGCCAGGCAAACCTTGTCAGATTATTACCGTATGCAGCAATCTCTGCATCGGCTGCGAGAGAGTCATGATAAGGTCACCGGAGAACTGACATTGTTCTGTACCGTAACCGCGGCCCATGTGTATGTTCCCAATCTGCTGAATACCTTTCGCCGTCGCTATCCTAACGCCGATATTAAGCTCATCACCGGAGATGCCTCGCAGGGAATTACGCTGGTAAAATCAGGTAGTGTTGATTTTGCATTTGCCGCTGACATCGAGACACTGGGCTCGTCGGTATTATTTTTACCGGTTGAGGATGTCACCTGTTCACTCATTGCACCGACCTCTGCTGCATCGTTCACCGATCAGCTTGAACTGGATGACATCCCGTGGCAAACAATTCCTTTTGTCATGCCAGAATCCGGCCCATTGCATAAAGCCATGCAAGAGTGGTTCGCTCAGATGAACATAAAGCCAACAGTTTATGGCAGAGTGACTGGTCATGAGGCGATTGTCAGCATGACATCGCTGGGTTGTGGGTTATCAATTATTCCCGATCCGGTGCTGGAATTGAGTCCACTGAAACACACTGTACGGGCAATTCAACCACCCATTCCACCGCCAACATTAAAGCTTGGCATCATTGCTTTACAGAGAGAAATTGAACAACCGATAATGGCGGCATTCTGGAGTTTATGTCAGGAATTGTTTGTAACGCTCGACTAGCCGCTGGTTTTCACTGATTCAACTGTTTAGACATTTAACTCTTTAGTGATTCAATGATGTGCGTTATCCGCGCATGCCAGTCATGAAATGCATCATACTCTGGTGGTACGGTAATACTGACCCACTTGGCAAAAGAAGGCACAAGCCAGGCATCGATATCGGCCTGCGTGAATTGCTCACCAACAATAAATTCACGCCCCTTCAAGTGCTCATTCATTTCAATCCAAAAGTCCGTCAGTCTGAGCTTGCCACGTTCAATGAGATCCGGGTTCTGTGGGATTTTGGTCTTAATTGGAAAGGTTCTATCAACGAAGAAAGGATTACTGTTGCGGAATATCTCCGCTACTGGATCAAAGCCATAACAGAAGATCCTGTGACACCAGCCCACCACCTGAGCCTTGGTTGCCTCGTCGGGACCAAAAATGGGCTTTTCAGGATACAGGTGTTCAAGATACAGGCATATAGCAATGGTATCGGAAAGAACCGTACCATCATCAAGTTTCAGAGCTGGGATCGTTTGCGTGGCATTAATGGCGGTATACTCATCAGATAAGTTCTGATTCTCAGCCAGTGAGATAATTTCGGTATCCAGTTTGATCCCTTTATACTGCAAAAAGTAGGTCAGTCTTCTGGGATTGGGTGCTTTGTAGTCTGTATATAGCTTCATCAGTGAACCTGTATTGTTTGAGTAGGTTTCGTAACGAGGATTTGTACCAAATCGATCGCTCGACTGAGCATCACTTTAGCATCATTCAACCTCTTACTACCAATCAAATCTGAGCGGCGGCTGTTGATATGAATTTCATTCACGATCAGTCTGTCCTATACTCAAATAAATAATTCCTAACATCACTTTGGACCATTGCCATGCTGATTCGATTATTCCTCGCCTTTTTCCTCACGCTGATTCTCACAAATTGTTCAGAGCCTGAAACATCACAGCCCCTAGTAGGGCAAACAGAGATGAAGCAAGCCGAATCAGCACAAGCCGAAACGGCAGACAGCGCTGACATCATCTTACATAATGCCCGCGTCTATACACTTAACTGGCCGGATCCCGATGTTAACGGTAAGCCTCATCCAGAGGCTCCCTTCGTCGATGGGCAATGGCAACCCGATGCCACTGTAGTCGCTGTTTCAGGAGGGAAAGTTATGGCCGTGGGTGGTGAAGAGATCATCGCAACATATCAGTCAGAAGAAACTGAGGTTATTGACCTGAAAGGCGCTACCTTGTTACCGGGCTTTATTGATTCGCATACCCATTTATTGGAGTTGGGTAAATTGCTGCATGTGGTTGATCTGACTAATGTTGAATCACCTGAGCAGGCGATCGTTCGGATCAAGGATTTTGCTGTGAATATTCCCGAGGGTGAATGGATTATTGGTCGTGGCTGGGATGGTGGTGCCTGGGCTAACCAATATCCCGATAAGGCGATGCTCGATGCGGTATTTCCGAATAATCCGGTGTACCTGCAATCTCTGCATGGTTTTGCTGTCTGGGCCAATAGCTTGGCACTGGTGAAGGCGGACATAGATAAGGACAGTGAACCACCAGTAGGTGGCGAAATCCGGCGAGATGATAGTGGTGAGCCGACTGGGATCATGCTCAATCGTGCCACGACATTATTTGCAGAAGTTCTCCCGAAACCGGACCAAAATACTTATGCATTGTGGTTACATGACGCCATGAAACAGCTGAATAAAGATGGCTTTGTAGGTGCTCATGAAGCTGGGGTGGATCGTCTTATGTTGCGTGCTTTGGAGCAATTACAACAAGAGCAGCGTCTGGCGGTCAGGACTTATGCCATGATTTCAGCCCGAGATGGTGACATCGTAAAGGAGCGACTGATGACAGGACCCACTGCAGATCCGGCAGGATTTCTTGATATTGTGTCAGTCAAAGCCTACTACGATGGGGCTCTCGGTTCGCGTGGTGCCCGACTGCTGGAGGACTACACTGATATGGAGGGGCATCGTGGCCTCAGCGGTGCAAATTATGGCTTTAACCAAGATCGGGTAGATGCACTCATTGACGCTGGCTTCCAGATTGGTATTCATGCCATTGGTGATGCAGGAAACCGCGAGACACTGGCCTATTTCGCCAAACACATGAAAAACGACCCTAATGTTCGTGACAGACGTCATCGGGTGGAGCATGCACAGGTGGTTCATCCGGATGATTTTGCCATGTTTAACCAACTTGGACTCATCGCTTCAATGGAACCGCCTCACGCGGTAGAGGATATGAAATGGGCCGAGGCACGATTAGGGCCTGAGCGTGTTAAGGGGGCATATGCCTGGCGCACATTCAGACAAAATAATGTCCCGATCGCATTTAACTCGGATTTGCCTGGCTCGTCTCACTCCATCTTTTATGGCTTACATGCCGCAGTAACGCGCCGAAATTTAGCGGAGCAGCCCATGGGTGGTTGGTATCCCGAGCAGTCGGTATCAATAGAAGAGGCGATTCGTGGTTATACCATCTGGTCAGCCTATGCTGGCTTCAGAGAGCAGGATACCGGAACCATAAGCGTTGGTAAGTGGGCTGACTTGACGGTTCTTGATATCGATCCGTTTATTCTTGGAACTACCGAGCCCGAGGCGATTTTAGCCGGTAATGTTTTACTGACAATGGTTAATGGAGAAATTGTTTATCGACGCTAGTTGATTCAATGTGTTGCCAGCCATGCCATGGCATCGTCTCGATTATTGAACAATTGAAACGAGAAGTTTAACTCAGCACCACTAAGGGTGAACCACATGCGGGCTAAACCATAATTGAGTTTGTTGTACATTACGGCCACCAGACTGCCTCCGGAGATGACATCATTCATCTGCTCTGTGGCGCTAACGACTCGTTTCAAATCACGGGTGCTAATTTTCGATGAATCGGCATCCCTATTTACGTAGAGCACTCTCTTAAAACCATGCTTTTTGATTTCATTGATGACGATATCAATCATCTCGAGAAACTGTTCAACATCAATGACACCATACACCCGAACCTCAAGCAATTCATGCTCGGGATGTGTGAGTAACTCAAAATCCATACTTTGAGTCTGTGATTCTTTCTTAAATGGTACAAGCATTGCAGGTCTGAGGGTAATAGTTATATTAGGCTGATCTTATATAGCGTTACGTCCCTCTGCAATGCGATTACTTTCACAAAAACGACAAATAGGGGATGTTTTGGCTATGAGTTATGCTTAAACGTCATTTTTCAGTGAACGATAATAATTCACCACATCCACCGCAGCTGAACTGGGATCGGTCAGACTGGCTACATGAGGAGTAACGCTAATGTTTTGATTGTGCCAAAATGGGTGCTCAGGAGGAAGTGGTTCGGTCCTGAAGACATCTAAAAAGGCGTGTTCAAGGGGGCCAGATAGGGCTTGTAGTAAGTCCTGCTCAACCAGATGCTCGCCACGTGCTACATTAATCAGACAACTTCTAGGGTTGAGTGAGCTTAGCAGAGCATGATCCAAAATATCCCTCGTATCATCGTTCAGCGATAATAAACAAATCAATGCGTCGCTATCACTGACGGCATCAATCAATTGCTCTGGACCAGCAAATGTCTGTATATTTTCCAGCGACTTTAATGACCGACTCCAGCCTTTGACTTGGTAACCTGAGTCAAACAGTTGCTTTGCGACATACGCGCCAATGTGTCCAAGACCCATTACCGTAACATGGAGATCGTTTCGCTGTCGGTAGGGTAGAGGTGTCCAGTCCGTTGATTGGCCGAAGTGATACATCTGCAATCGCCACGTTTCCAGACAGTGGAAGACATAATCAAACATATCACTGGCGAGCTGATGCGTTGTTAATCGCTCGATCGGAATATCATCAGGTAAATCAGGATGCGCTTCCACAACATCAGTTCCGGCCCCCATCACATAGATTGCTCTGAGGTTGGGTAAGCGGACAAACGTATCCTCAGGTGGATTCCAGCACAGTAATAACCTCGCCGACGGATCGACCTCGGGCCAGACACTTACCGATATCTCGGGAGCTATATCATTAATCGCTTTAACCCAAGCCGTGGTATTTTTATCTGGTGCAACAATAGCGATCATGAATTGCTTTGCTTATGTCTCGATTGATTTAACTGAGTGCATTGTTTCATAATTCACAGATTATCACTAATAAACAGCCCCAAAGGTAGCTAGAAGAACTGATGCCATCAGTAGTTAAAACAATCACTATCACTGAATTTTTAAATGCCGGTGCACAATTGGATCATGACCGACGCTATCGCTATGCTCTCTGGCGGATCTGGGATAACAGCAAACCCAAAGTACTGTTTATTGGCTTGAATCCCTCCACGGCAGATGAGGCTGCGACTGATAGGACACTCGAAAAATGTATCCACTTTGCCGCTGCGTGGGGCTATGGCGGTGTTTACATGGCCAATTTATTTGCCTACAGGGCTACCGAGCCTGAAGACATGAAAAGGGCCTCTGATCCCATCGGTAAAGACAATGATCGGTGGATTAATCACTGTGCTGATGAATGTGAGTTGATTATTGCTGCCTGGGGTAATCATGGCGTGTTCATGGACCGTGCCGCTAATATTAAGCGCCAGTTCAACCACCTGTATTGTTTAAAAATAAATAAATCAGGACAGCCAGCGCATCCGTTGTATCAACCGAATACCAGTCAATATAACATTTACCACTAATCCACCT
>CAZLIR010000054.1:7307-11088 GCA_964559635.1 uncultured Enterobacterales bacterium | reverse complement strand
CCATTACGATCACCAACAATGGTTTTGAACCGGCTACTCTGTTGCGTCGTCACTGGATTATTAAAGATTTTAACCAGAAGGTATTGGAAGTGCAGGGCGATGGCGTTATTGGTGAGCAACCACGGTTAGAGCCGGGAGAGCAGTTCACTTACACTTCAGGCACATCAATAGAGACCGATGTCGGTACCATGAAAGGCAGTTACACCATGCAGACCGATGCTGGTGAGGAATTTGACGCAACCATTCCTGAATTTGTGCTCTCTGCCCCACAGGCGACGATCCACTAACCATCTGAGCTAAAACACGACAGAAGTTAGTTTTCAATCAGGGCTGATTTGTCATCCAATTTTATCGACTCTGTTTGTCTAATAACTATGGTACTCTGAGTGGATGTCAGTTGATTTAAACCCAGAACTATTCACACAACTTGCGCTCGACCTTGAACAGCAACCCCTCAAGGGTTTTCCTGAGCATTTCTTTATTCTTGATTGCGAAACAACCGGCGGCAGGCCGGTGCGTGATCGCATGACAGAGTTGGCTTGGATTGAAATCAAGGAGGGCAAAATTGTTGGACATCATGACCAGCTATTTGACCCTGATATCCCCATTCCACCCTGGATACAAAAACTCACAGGCATATCAAATCGCATGGTTGAAGTTCAGCCGCACTTTAAACAGTGTGCAGACGAACTCTACGAGAGACTCAATCAACAAGTCATTATGGCGCATAACGCACGCTTTGATTATGGCTTTTTGAAGAATGAATTTCGCCGCTGCGGCAAGTCCTTTACTGCCAAAACCTTCTGCTCGGTTAAACTCAGCCGCAAACTGTACCCAGAGCAAAAACGCCATGGTTTAGATCACATCATTAATCGCTGTGCTATCAAATTGCAATCACGACACCGAGCTATGACTGACGTGTTGGCAGTACTCGCCTTTCTCCGGCAAGCATGCCGGGACTTCCCAGAACAAGAGCTGCATCAAATCAGCCAGGCATTTCTCAAGCGTCCCTCGTTACCGAGCCACCTTGATGAGGCTGAGGTGAATAAATTACCGCATGAGCCCGGGGTGTATTACTTCTACGATGACAAAGATAATTTGCTTTATGTCGGTAAATCTGTCGATATCCGTACCCGGGTTATGAGTCATTTTGTGCAAGATCATGCCTCGGCAACTGACGCCAAATTATCACGTCAGATCCACCACATTCATTATCGTCTCACAGCAACAGATTTTGGTGCCCAGTTACTTGAAGCGCAGGAGATCAAGCGTCTTAATCCAAGTTATAACCAACGGCTCCGACGTAACTCGGGTTTATATCAATTGCAGTTACATACCGATCAGAATGACTTCCTGAAGCCAACCATTTGTGCTGTGAAAGAAATTGATAATGGCATGGATAGTTATGGTTTATATCGTAGTCGACGTCAAGCGAAGCAATTTTTACGAAAGATTGCGCGTGAGCATTCGTTATGTCTGCAGAATCTAGGTCTTGAAACGCAATCTGAAAATGCCTGTTTTGCCTTTCAATTAAACCAATGCAAAGGTGCCTGTTGTGAACTCGAGAAGGCAGATGATTACAACGCACGACTATTGGCAGCATTGGAGATCAAGAAACGGCTAGACTGGCCTTGGACAGGGCCTATTCTGGTCAAAGAGGCAAGTGAGTCTATAGAGCGTCAGTACAAAACGCATCTGGTATACCAATGGTGCTATTATGGTTTGGTCGACAGCGAAGACGCTATGCACGATTATCTGCAACAACCATTGCCAGAATTTGATCTGGATATTTACCACATCCTGGTGCGGTTTTTGTTTAATAAATCAAAGACGCGCTCCAAACTATTCTCAATACAACCGCTCGAAAAAATAACTACCAGCAAGCAGAGCGTTGCATGAGTTTGGAGCATTATCGAAAAATCTGCGATTCCTACCTTGTTGTCAGAGGTAATAGCCACTAAATTTGTATCAATACCATGAGAAATCTCGTATAGCTATTTAAGACATGATTGATAACGAAGCACTGATATGAACGAATATTTACAAGCTAATGAATACTTTGATTATGACAACCCCAAAGTAGCGTCACTCGCGCAGGAAATTATTGCGGCTGTCGACGATGATCCGGTTCAGCAGGCCATCGCGTTATATTCGTATGTAAGAGATCATTATTCCTATAATCCATATCAATTTAGCTTGTCACCCGATCAACTCAAGGCCAGCCATTGCATCGAGCAGAGCGAATCTTATTGCATTCCCAAAGCGGTACTACTCGGTGCCATGTGCCGAAGTATTGGTATCCCTGCAAGACTCGGGTTGGTGGATGTGAAGAATCATATCAGCAGTCAGAAATTACTCGACTTATTAAAGTCAGATATCTTTGTGATGCATGGTTATGTTGATTTATACCTAAATAATCGTTGGGTAAAAGCAACTCCTGCATTTGATAGCAAGTTGTGTCATTTTTTGGGCATAGCGACAATGGAATTTAATGGAACTGAAGATTCCGTATTCTCAGAATATAATCTTGATGGTGCCAAGCATATGGAATACCTTAAGCAACACGGAACCTTCGCCGATGTGCCAGTCCAGTTAATCTACAAAGCTGTCATGGAAGCTTATCCTCATCTCATTGAAGACTCCGATGTCAGACAACAGATGGAGCAGCACTCGCTGGAAAAGGATGCCGAGTTGGAACAGATCTAAGCCCTTGATCGTCTGTTTGCGGTCAGGTTTCTGGCGATAAATATTCGCGATGCCAGAGAGAAACCACCACCCCAGAACAGGCCATAGAGTAGTAAGAAGAAGCCCAGTGAATTAATGGTCATTGCACCGAATAAACTCGCCACAATGTAAGCAGCTAGACCACCGAATGAGCCGGTGATAAAACTTGAAACGGTGTTCAGGTTCGTCAGCCAAGAAAAGAGCCGATAAAACACACCAATGAACACCAGCCACAGGATAAATAGCCATGTTAATGCCAAATCATTGTGGTGCAGTTCTATGATGCCCATCTGGTGTAGGGTGACATCGTAGGCAAACCCCAAGAATGAAATTGTGATCAGCGGGAGTGCTATTTTTGACCTGATCAGTCCTGGTAATATCAGAATATAGGCAATCAAACCAACTACTGGGCCAAGCCAGTAGTAGTCACTTTTTGCCGTCGATATCAGCGACAGCCACACCACCTGGAACGCAAGCGCAAGGAGGATTGTTTTACTAGTAGTCGTTAACGTCATTGATGTAATACGGTCTTCTTGATAGCGGTTTGACCAGATGAATTTGAGCAACGCTTATGACGCCTTCCTGAAATCCACCAGCACAATAACAAAGGTAAAAATTCCACATTCTACGGAATGTTTCATCGTAACCATGTTGAGAAATTTGCTTAAACGCAGCATTAAAATTGTCGTACCAATCCATGAGGGTTTTGGCGTAATGATCACCCATATCAAACAGATGCACCATGCGCATGTCGGTGGCATTGGTTACCGACTGACTGATTGAATTCACCGAAGGTATGCAACTGCCCGGAAATATATATCGTTTAATAAAGTCGATTTCTTTCTTGGCGGAGTCGAAGCGCTGATCAGCGATCGTGATCGCTTGCAGCATAAATTCGCCATTGGGTTTTAGCAATTTTGAACACTGAGCAAAATACTCATCGTAATAATGATGGCCAACAGCTTCGATCATCTCAATAGAAACCACTTTATCGTATTGACCTTCTAGGTCGCGATAATCTTCGAAGAGCAGTTCTATCTTATCCTCGAGGTTATGC
>CAZLIR010000054.1:0-7207 GCA_964559635.1 uncultured Enterobacterales bacterium | reverse complement strand
TCGAGAAATGCTTCAAACAATTCGTTGCCCAAATCATAGTGCGCAGAGATATTGCGTTTTGATCCATCAGCAGTATTTTTGTTTAGCCAATGGAACATCTTTTTAAGCGGGATAGTTAATCGTGCAATACCTTTTTCCATGTTATCCATGGTGCTCTGATTGATGGCAAATAAACGAATTACATTTTTTAAATCGGATGTGTCCCAGTAACCCAGCATGTAAGCCTCTGCGGCGCCGACACTACCACCAAATGCCATATACCGATAAAACTGTGGGTGCTTGACTTGAATGTCGGCATGAACCCAATCTGGTTGATTTGTGATAATGGAGTGTGTTACACCATTCTCGGTAACCTCAAGGGTTCCAAGTTCAAGTTTGTTAAGTTGTTGTAACAACTGCTTGCGAAGGAAGGTAGTTAGTTTGCCTTCTTTTTTTTCTTTTGCTTGCTCATCGAGGCGGCTAGCAAATTCGCGCAAGGAAAATTCTTCGGCGCTCATAGTGATAACTCTGCGTTGTCGTATTAGTCACTTGTACGCATAGAGTCTGGGTTTGGATGATCGTAGAACTTGGCACCTTTGAGCTTAAGTTTTAGTGCCTGCCAGTAGATAGCGAGCACTACTTTTAGTGTCATGAAAGGATACTGTCGCAGGGCTTTACTCAGGCTCTTATGACTAATAGGCTCGGCTTCGAGCTCCATATAGGCATTAAACCAGTGCTGACCCTGTTTGAAGTTATCCATGTTAATAATGATATCGTCTTGTGGATGTGAAAATTGCCATTTATAGCGGAAATCCATGTCTAGAAAGGGTGATACATGAAAATTCTTATCAAATGAATCAATTATCATAGGTTTTGCGTCAGTCACTTTGGTCACGTAGACATGACGTTCATCCCACGGTGTATTGTTAATCTCAGACAAGATATAGCTGAGTTGATCCTGGTCGTTGTAACAATAGTAGAACGAGACCGGATTGAAGCAGCAACCGAAATAGGTTAGGTGAGTGAGGATACAGATGCGACCGGTAAAGTGATCGCCAGTTTGCTCAGTGATATGATGTTGCACTGCACTACGGATATCACTATCACGTCCAATATAATTAGCATGATTAAACCAGGCCAGATTACGCTTTGCATGTGACCAAAACCCATGGCACGCAAATACGGAGTCGAGCTCATCAATATCCAAAAAACACATGAAGGTTTGGTACTCGAACCGGTGGTTGAGGGGTTGCGTTCGCGTGTGTGAGACCTTACCGAAGTATAGTTTGCTGTTCACAGCCGGTATCCTCGTAGAAGTGGTTCAGAGCCGCGAGTGCTGACACCACGCCATCTTCATGAAAGCCATATCGCCAATAGGCACCACAGTAGTAGATTCGATCAGAGCCATTGACCTCACGGTGTCTTGCCTGAGCGGCAACAGACTCTGAGGTGAATAACGGATGATCGTATTCTAATGTCTTCAGAATAGTATCTGGATCAATTGCCGCCGTGTTATTCACCGTCACGCAGAACGTATGTTTCGATTGCAGAGACTGCAGAATATTCATGTTGTATGTCAAAGTCGCCTGACTGGTATCCTCTTTCAACAAATGATAATTCCATGCAGCCCAAGCCAGTTTTCGTTTTGGCATGAGTCTTTGATCGGTATGCAGTATCACATCATTGTGCTGGTAATGCATAACGCCAATGGTCTCTTGTTCCAGATTATTGGGTACATCGAGTTGTGCAAATGCCTGATTGCTGTGACAGGCATTGAAAACATAATCGTAAGATTCCTCGGTATCAGCTGTCCTGACGATAACGCCGGATTCAGTTCTGGCAATTGAGGTCACCGCAGCGTTGAGTTTTATGCGCTCAAGATAGTTTTTGCACAAGGCTGTCAAATAGGATTTCGAGCCACCTTTAATGACGTACCATTGTGGTCTGTCGTTCACGCTCAACATGCCATGGTTGGTAAAAAAACGCACAAAGAACTGTGCCGGGAAGGCCATCATTTGTGCTCGGGACATGGACCAAATCGCCGATCCCATCGGGATAATATAATGCTCGATGAACTGCTCAGAGTATTGGTTGTCTGCCAAGTAATTCCCTAGTTTGATATCTTTATTCTCAGGCTCGAGTAATTCGGCTGACTGCTCATTAAAGCGCAATATATCGCGGATCATGCGATGAAATGAGGGGCGGAAAAAGTTGCTTCGTTGTGCAAACAGCGTGTTGATGGTCGTGCCGTTGTATTCCAGACCAGAACGGTCACAACTGACACTAAAACTCATATCACTATTTTGGTATTCAACGCCAATTTCGCCGAGTAACTGGAGGAAGTTTGGATAGGTTTTGTGATTGAATACAATAAAACCAGTATCGATCTTGTGCTGTTCATCCCCAATGCTTATGTCATGAGTATGGGTGTGACCGCCGATATAATCGTTGGCTTCGTATACTGTGATGTCATGTTGCTTAATGAGGTGATAAGCAGCAACATTCCCAGCGATACCTGTTCCAATGACAGCGATTTTAGCCATTACAAAATCCTTTTCAGTAACGCGAATCTGAGGCGCGCAGGCAATATGGTGATTAATCTAAATGGGATTGTGAACCGCTTGGGAAATGAGATCTCAGGTTTCATTGATTGCATACCGTTCATGATGTGTTTTGCGGCTGTTTCAGGCTCGATGAGGCCGGGCATATTGAAATCGTTTTTATCGGTCAACGGCGTTCGCACAAAACCGGGACAGATCACCGAAACAGGTATATCCTCTCGAGCTAAATCGAGTGCCAGACCCTGAAAAAAATTCCTTGATGCCGCCTTACTGGCACTATAGGCGTGACCGCGTGATAAGCCTGTCCAGGCAACTGAGCTGCTCATCGCGACAATGTAAGGTGAAAAGGAATTTCTCAAGTGGGGTAAGCAGGCTTCAACGGCATAAACCTGAGAGGTAAAGTTGACCGCCATCATTCGCTCGTAGACCGCAGAGTCGAATCGCTTGGTATTGACATATTCCGCGTTGCCGGCATTGAGTATGATGCAATCCAATCCGCCATGTTTGGCTACGATGCGCTCGACTGCACGCTTAACATCCTCAGCCTGAGTGACATCACAATCAATATGATCAGAGGCTGTCATGTCTGCGATAACACTGGTATCACGGGCACTGACAATGAGTTGAGCACCAGCTTGAATGAGCGCAGTGGCCAGATGATAGCCAATACCCTTGCTGGCTCCGGTTAGCCATACCACTTTATTTTTCAGATGGTATTTCATCGTGTCAGTCGACGATTAATGATCTGTATACAGGAACCTATTAGCGGTATATTCTGGTATATCATCTGACCGACATCATAATAATCTTGATGCTCGGTGATCAGGCCATGTTCATTGACTCGACATCGCGATGAACCATCGACATGGATAGCCTGACCCTGCTTCATTTTCGGGTGGCAAAAGGTCATGATCCAGTCCTGATGAAATAACCCTGGACCATAGCTGACCTCTTGATAGTCAAATTGAATGGTGGTTAGGTTGGCGTACAGGTTGCGACAATATTCAGTCAGTTCACCCAAGCCATCCACTCGATGGATCGGATCTATGAATACAACATCAGCATCATAAAGGTCACTGAGAATCTCCAAGTTGTCTTTACTGAGCGTGTTGTAAAGCTTACGAAAGCGTTGGTTGGCATCTTCAAGCATGTTACAGCTCCTTCTTGATCCGCTCAGGGATCGGTTGTAACTCCCATACCAAGCCTACGAAGCTCATGAGTTTGAGTATGTAAAAACTGATGTCGATTTCCCACCACTTAAATCCTTGCCGCACCGTTGCGGGGAAATAATGATGGTTATTGTGCCACCCTTCGCCGAGTGTGATCAGTGCCAGCCAGAGGTTATTACGACTGTCATCTTTGGTGTTGAAGCGTCGTTTACCAAATACGTGGCACAGGGAATTAATTGTGTAGGTGGCGTGATACAGGACAACAGTTGAGACAAACATGCCCCATACCAACATCTGTCCGGCAGTTGTGCCGAGTTCCGGATAATAGATCTCGAGTAACCATCCTATGCCAAACAACGCGAAACCGAGTATCACCGGCGGTAATATGTCGAATCGGTCGAGCCATCGCAGCTCACGAAATTTTGCAAAGTCTTTGATTCGTGACAGATCAGTAGTGAAATTTTTGTCGCTTAAGAACCATAGCATATGACTCCAGACAAAACCTTGCTGGGCTGGGGAGTGAATATCTTTCTCGGTATCAGAATTCACATGGTGTGCGCGATGATGTGATGCCCACCACAGCGGGCCACGTTGTGCAGAAGTCGCACCAATAAAAGCAAATAAGAATTGTACCGGACGGCTGGTTTTAAAATTGCGGTGTGAAAAGTAGCGATGATAGAAACCTGTAATTGCAAACATGCGTAGCAGGTACAACCCGACTGCAGTCCAGAATGCTATCCAGCTAAACCCAACCCAGAAGACGGCAAGCGCTGCCAAGTGAACCAGGATAAACGGCACAATTCGATACCAGTCAATGTGGTTAGAATTGTCTGTTGATGTGTTGGTATTGTCGAACCAATTAGATATGTTTAGTTTGCTCATTATTGTACTTATTCTCAGTTACCGGATGTCACACATTCCGGATGTTGTTTGTCTTTGCATTATCAGGTCAATCTCGCCGACTGATATACCGAATTTTGTCATAATGGTTTTACCTAATAAGTTATTTTCATCAAGCAGATGCAGTTCATCATCCATCGCGATCACGATTGTATCATCGTCAGTGCCAACAGCGAGGTCGTATTTCAGGCTCATCATGTTGCCACTCAACTCGCCTTCTGCGACACCTACAACATCTCCGGCAATGCCATTCCAGCGGTCACCATTGCGTGTAAATTGCCACAATCTGGTTTGCCTCTCGCCATCGTCAAATAAAAACACCTCATCCAGTGTGAAGCTGTCAGCATTTGCATCCCCTTTGATATCGGCTACAAACCTACGGCTGACATCACCGTTGAAGTCCCTGACTGTTCCCCAAGCGCACAGTGGCCCTGAGAAAAAAGTAACAGGGTCGAATGTAGGTTGATTGTTCCTGTACTGAGCTATATCTGTGCTGCATCCTGTCAACGCAAATAACGCGAGTAAGTAGTGCAATTTCATGGGTTTTTCCATAGGAGTGGATATGCTGTAAATTACGTCTGCTTATATGTGTCGGATCATGATCTTTTATTGATCCAAAAGTCTATTCTTGCCGTAAGTGTTTGCATAATAGAAACGGGTGCGTGAACGCTGATGGGACAACAAGCTAGAAACTTAGTATACTGGCCACAAAAAACAATAAAAAGTAAAGGTAAAACTGTGCCATCTGAAGCGCCGAAACTGGACGATACTCAGAAGTGGAAGGTTCACTTAACGGCTGTCGCTCAAACTCAAGACAAGAAAGCATTTCACGCTTTGTACTGCTATTTTGCACCAAAGCTGAAATCGTTTTACTCGCAGAATGGGTTTTACAACAGCGCTGAAGAGATGGTCCAAGAGGTGTTCATCCGGGTATGGAACAGAGCACCGACCTATGATCCGTCCAAGGCTGCCGTTTCTACTTGGATATACACAATTGCTCGTAACTACCGCATTGATGTGTTGCGCAAGAAACAATTATCAATGTCCGATGAAGAGAAGCTTCCGGAATCCGGGTACCAACAGAATCTGGACGAAGAGCTAAACCTTGACCGCGGTGGTAATGAGTTGAAACAAGCGATTGCTAATCTGAATGAAGAGCAACGTATGGTTATACAAAAAGTATATTTTGAAGATAAAAGCCATCAAATCGCTGCAGAGGAACTCGAGATGACCCTAGGTGTGGTCAAATCACGGATCCGTAGCGCTTTGAAGATTATGAAAAAACAAATTGGAGATGATTGGTTATGAAGTTTCATCCATCACCTGAATTACTCGTGCGATACTCAGCTGGAACAATATCACCAGCCATGTCATTCGTATTAGCCATGCACATTAAACATTGTGACGCATGTAGAGATCAGCAAGGCTCTCTGGAAGCTTTTGGCGGAGTAAGTATTGAAAATAGCCCGCACAGCGAAATGGCAGATCATGCCTTTGAAGCGTTAATGGGTTTGATTGACGATGACGAGCAAATAGATGCTCTAAATCCTGGAATGGAAGAAGTAGCGATAGCAACTGACTACATGCCGATACTTGAACGCCTTGCAAATCGCGACTACAGCGGAATCGAATGGCAGCATGTAGCGAAGAAAATTAGCCATGCTGAACTTGCCATCGATGATCAAAACAACAAAATCGAGCTGCTTAAATTCGAAGCGGGAGCTAAGATTCCATCACATACTCACAAAGGTAACGAGTTCACTGTGATACTCGAAGGCTCGTATACTGATGAGATGGGTGATTTCGTCCCAGGCGACTTTATACATTTGACTGAGAACCATCATCACAAGCCAGTGGCTGGTGATAAAGGTTGTGTTTGTATTGCGGTAACGGATGCCCCAATGCAGTTCACAGGTCCAATAGGGCCAATCCTAAACTATTTCACCGGAGTTGCTTAGACTACTAACCAACCTCTGGTCGAAATGTATCCACGCAAAGCTGTTAGGTTAATCGCCTAACAGCTTTTTTCTTACTCTGGGTGCGGTAGTTTTTTCACTCAACCAAATCGCTGAGAATCGCTCGGAAAATTCACTCGATTGAATGGCGCCTCTGTAATTTTGATTATAGTAGAACTGTGAATGTTTATTCTCATCAACGATGAACAGTAGTTGGTCACCGTCCGCGATGTCTGGCCAGAGTTTGTTCAATTGCTCTACCCAGTCTTGCTCATCCTTGTGCTCTGGCATATCTTGTTCGCGCCATTGGTTGACCGTCTCCTCTACCAGGTCTTTTGCCTCAATGTCCATCAAATAATTGAATTCCAGAGCGAGTGGATGCTGCCTCGTTTTGTATTCACCGTTCGCTGTATAAAGTCTGAGTAAGTAGACATCCCAAAATAAGAAGCTCATTTTACCCTCGCCAACCAGCTTGAGTCGGTTCTCATCAACCACAGAAGCACTGGTTCTCAACGGTAAGCTAGCAAAGATAAGTGACGTCAAAATGATAATTAATTTTATGTTTTTCATAAGTGGAAATTTAATTAAACTGCAATAATCCAATTTACGCACAAGCGCCATGGCTAGATAATAGAGTGTGATG
>CAZLIR010000053.1:0-11329 GCA_964559635.1 uncultured Enterobacterales bacterium | reverse complement strand
GCTAAAACACGTTATGCTTTGTTAGGCTAAACTCATTTAGTGTTACTAAACTTCGCTCATGCAGCCTTGTCTGATAACTTTTAATGTTTGTTTAGCCTGCCTCGCCTAACAGGCTTTAAGATTTAGCATCGCCTTGGCAAAAGCCTGTCCCATCTGAATATAGGCTGCTGAGTCATAATGCCAGCGATCATCGGTTAGCGTATATTTCTCGGTCTCAGTGACATAGCGGGCACAAACATCATTCATGGCAAACAACTTCTGGGCTTTGATGACGGTTTGCATGTAGGGCATTTCCGGTTCTGCTCCCTGATCTGGGCGTCGATTAATCTTGCCTAGCACCACCGGTATTGTCTCATCACCGAGCGCTTGTCTGATTAGCTTCATCAAGGTTGTTAATTTCTCGCCATAGGCATCTGCAGCCGCAACTGAATGATGCGCATCGGCTTCACCCTGCATCCAGACGATACCAGCCGGGATGAGAGTATCTGGTACGCCATCACCGTCAATATCTGTAGCTGTCAATGCTGTTTTAATCGCAGTGAGCGCATAGTCATACTGATTTTGACCATCACCCTCAGTAAATTCTGGATCCCAGTTGCCATAGCCAACGCCCGTTGAGAGGCCAGTGCCGCCTGTGGCATATTTGATGATGGCAATATTTTGTGCACTATTCTTGACCATCGATTGCGCAAAAGTTAACTCAGGCCCGAATCGGTCACTGTATTTATTGCTAACCCCGTCACTGTGAAAGCCAGTGCCATGCCCCGGTTTGAGCAGTGACCACAGGCCAACACCCCCATCAGCCTGATTATCAAAGACACTTCGACCATGGAAAATAGGCACAGCGCTCGATAGGGCCTTTTGGTCATCACTCAGCTCAGCATTGTAGCCATAACCCTCCATGTTGGATTGGCCACCCAGAAAGTAGACGTGATATGTCTTAGCAGATGTCATGAGTGATGTAAGCGAGAGCGTTAGAATGAGCAGTGTCTTGAGTAATCGCATATCAAATGAAGTCCGAAAAGTAATCTGGTACAGCGATCCCACGTCGGGCACAGGCTGCTTTGAGGGTATTGTACAACAGACAGGCGATGGTCATCGGGCCAACACCGCCAGGCACTGGCGTAATCGCAGACGCATTCTGGTAAGCCGAAGCATATTCGACATCACCTACCAGCTTTGCTTTGCCCGATTCGCTAGTACCCACTCGATTGATACCAACATCTATAACGATAGCTCCGGGCTTGATCCAGTCACCCTTAACCATTTCTGGAATTCCCACTGCAGCCACTACAATATCAGCCTCGCGACACTTAGCCGCTAAATCCACCGTTCGAGAGTGTGCAATAGTCACTGTGCAATTGCTTTGCAGCAGTAGCATAGCCATTGGTTTACCCACAATGGTCGAGCGGCCAATTACAATCGCATTCTTGCCACTGAGTTCAGTGTTGGTTTGCTTGAGTAAGATCGAGCAACCGAGTGGTGTACAGGCTACAAAACCGTCCATGCCAATCAGCAGGTTACCTGCATTGATAGGATGAAAGCCGTCGACATCTTTAGCTGGACTGATAGTGTCAACAATCGTTTGATAATTGATGTGGTCAGGTACTGGTGACTGCACTAATATGCCGTCAACATCATCCCGATTATTTAAAGATTCAATTAGTTCCAGTAATTCAGATTCTGAGGTGCTCGCCGGGAGTCGAAACTCAAACGAAGCCATGCCCGCTTTGGTGGTCGAGATCCCCTTATTTCTGACATAGACATCAGAGGCAGGATCATCACCAACCAATACCACCGCCAGTCCTGGTTTAATATCTTGTGTCCCAAGATCGGCCACGGCCTCAGCGATAGCGTCTTTGAATTGTGCGGCAATCTGTTTTCCGTCAATAATCTGTGTCATGGTGGCGTTGTTACTCAATGTTGTGGATGGCAATGTAAAGCAATGCTTTAGGTCAAAACGAAAGACTAGCTCAAATGATAATTAATTTCATCGTTAGCTTGAGAAAAGTATTTCATTTTAGCAATAGAAAATCCGATCTCAGGGTGAATAGGGGAGTATTTTACAGCTCAACTCACGCTCAACTGCCCGTCATTAATCAGAGTTTGTCTAACTTAGTTAGCTTGTCATCACACATGTCAAAAATGGTTAATCAAACTGCATGTTAGCCATCTGAAATAACTCATTTATGCGTATTAATTCAAGTTAGCATTTTCTCAAAAAGTCTGTTGTGTATTGGCGCGTTTTAGGTATAATGCACAGCCTGTTGAATTGACCACAATTTATTCAACACAGTCGGGGTATAGCGCAGTCTGGTAGCGCGCCTGCTTTGGGTGCAGGATGTCGGGAGTTCAAATCTCTCTACCCCGACCACTTTTTCCCTCTATGGTGGCTGTAGCTCAGTTGGTAGAGCCCCGGATTGTGATTCCGGTGGTCGTCGGTTCAAGCCCGATCAGCCACCCCATTTTTCCTATAACTCATAATTCAACTTGCGCATTGTGTGAAAAGTCAGCAGTAAATGATGTGCAAACACGAAAAATCTACATATTTCTACTTTTTAGCCAGTAAATTGGGTAAATCCGATAAATCTGGACGTTTCCGTCAATTCTTTATCTATCCTGTCTACTCATTTTAGGATTTCAGACAACTGACACTGATAGTCAATTAATTAAATGTTCTGGAATGACTACATAACAACTTGTAGTGAGAGTCTTATAACTACTTCTACATAAATTAACTTAGGAACGGTGAGACCGGAGGGTTGAATGAACCAAATTAAATTACTTTGGCTGGTGATAATAATGTTTTTATCACTGGTTAATGTTGTGCAAGCAAATCAAGTAACGGTGACTGAAGAAGCACTTTTGACAAAATATTCAGGCACATATAAGTCAGAGATCATTAACCATGAGCAAGCATTTTCAATTTACTTGCCTGAAAGTTATAAACATACAAATAAACACTATCCAGTTGTATATGTACTAGATGGAGATTTTCTATTTTCAACAGCAGTTAACACAAGCAAAATAAGAGCAAGCAGGGGCTTAATGCCTGAGTCAATCGTTATAGGGTTCTCTACAATATCTAACCGCTTTAATGTCGCAATGCCAATCAAAAGAAGTAAAGATGCTACAGACATTGCGTTTAAAAATGGTAATCCAAGTGCTTTTCTTAAGTTCTTAAGTCAGGAATTTAATCCCTATCTTGAGCAAAAATATAGGGTTGCTGATTTTAAAACCATCATTGGTATGTCTCCAACTGCTGGGCTTGTTTTTCATGATTACATTCAAGCGGATCCGCAATTTGATGCGCACGTTGCTATTTCAGCTGAAATTCAGTTGTTTACAGTTGAAGGAGAATCGCTGGTTGACCGAATAGCCACAAGAAGTAAAGACAATAACAGTACTTTTCTACATCTATCTAGGGGCGAAACAGACTTTGAAAATAATCCAGAATTACCTGCCCTATTTGAAACTATGGCAAATAAGCTGAAAGGCTCTGATAAAGCTACAGTAGAAATAATTGCTAATGGCGAGCATTACGGAAGTAGCTTAGAAGCCATAAATAGGGCATTTGCACACATTTTCCCAACCGAAGTGGACTTTATCAACATTAGAAAAAAAGAAGGTTTTGTTGATGAGCTTAAGGCAATTTATCAAGCTTTTGGCAAGGAATATGGATTTAAATTTTATCCGATTGATGATGGCTACTGGTTCGGTAATTCAGTTGCAGGAACAAACCGTTATTTATTGAGAAACAATAGAAGTGCAGAAGCAATAGAATTACTAACTTGGGCTATTGCTGACGATCCTAATAACATATGCCACAGATATAATTTAACTTGGGCCTATGAGGTAAATGGCCAAAATCAAGCAGCGCTAGAATCAGTTCAGGAGCTAGTGAGTATAGCGGAACTGCAACAGCACAAATCGCTAGCCTTATTCAAAGGCTATTTGACAGAGTTACAAGAACAAAAAAAGTAACAATACTTATATGAAAACTGTTTAATTCATTTGTGGGTGATAGTATAAGCTCTGCGTAACACAGAGGTTTAAAAAGTAACACCCAAGTGATAGATGAATTACTTAAACTATTGGTTATTCTTTGTATAGGGCAAGGAATAACCTTTAGCATATTATTGCTCTTCAAAACGAAAGGAGTCGTTGTTGCCAACCGCTTGTTAGCGGCCTTCATTTTGTTAACGATCATACCGCTATGGAATGATGTAGTTCAGATTGAATCCGAGCTATTTTCAGGAATGCAGATAAGTTTTGGTTGGCTATACATCTCGCCTTTTTACGGGCCGTTGTTGTACCTATACACCTTCTATTACATGGGAGGGCAAACCCTGAATAGACAAACCTGGGGTTGGCTAGCTGTTTTACCTGTTATCGGAATCACCGTCAGGTCTATACAGACTTACGCTCTGGACGGATATATGCTTCCTTATGTCTGGCTTTCGCTATATGGCTTGGTTTATATGCAAATAGTTTTATGCACCTATTATGGTTTGCGACTGGTTTGGAAATTAGAATCTAACTTAAAACAGAACTTATCCAATTTGGATAAAGCAAAAACAACTTGGTTAAAGCAATTGCTCATTATTTACTTTTTTGTCTCGATAGTGAGTCTTGTCCATCTTATCGGTAAGTTATTCGGCATTCCTTATGTTAAAACTATACTAATACTCGTCACCATTTCTGAGTCGATATTTATATTTATGCTCAGTTTTTGGGGCTTTAACAAAGCCAATACTATATTTCATGATCTAGTTATTGTTGAAGATAAAAAATATAAGAATTCAACATTAAACCAACAAAAGTCTGAAGACATCATCATGAAGTTAAAGAGATTGATGGATACAGAAGAGCTCTATTTAGACAATGACATCTCTTTAGTAACGTTATCCTCCAAGTTAAGTGAAACACCACACAATGTCTCTCAAGCGCTAAACGAATCCTTGCAATTAAACTTTTACGACTATATTAATTCTGCAAGAATTTCGCGCGCAAAGGAAATGTTAAAAGCGCCGGAGTTTAGCAAACTGGCAATTATCGATGTTGCCTATCAGGTAGGTTTTAATAACAAAACATCATTTAATAATTCGTTTAAGAAATTTACCAATAAAACCCCCAGTCAGTATCGTGCTCAAGCCGCCTAATAATTGACGTCGTTGATATTAGTCAGGGTAGAGAAGCACACAAATGAGATTCAGGTAGTCGTCGGTTAGCCCGATCAGCCACCCCATTTCTTGATTAACTAGTTTGTCTAGTTAACACTTGTTGAAGATTATCCATGATAAAGGAATATTGTCAGTTTAAACCTGACATGGGTGTGATTTATGCGATCATTTGAGAGTCATTGACCCATTCAAAAGCATCGGTACTGTTGCTAAATATTCTCATATCCCAGTGAGGCTCCAGATCACTTCTGGTTTGATATGCACTGTAGACATTGACTAAGCCCTTGATGACATCGCTGTTTGAAATATATGCCATTTTTAAAGATGAATTTTTTCTAGATTGGTCGTTACTATTTCTTCCCGAATCTGCAACGACATGGGTATTGATTGAGAAGTTTTTTACATTAAGAAAATCTAAAACAACATACTCAATGCTTGAAAATTTAGGATTCGATGTGATTTCAGTCTCAGCATTGACACTATCTTCATCAGAAAATTCTTCTCCATATGTGACAATAACGCCTTTATCTTGCCATTCTATACTTTGAATCATTATTTTACTCTGAGAAGTGAGTCATACAGAGAGTATAGAAACTGATAAAAAGATAAGCAATGAAATTCAAACTCTAAATTAAAAGTAAATTACTTAAACTCTGTATCACAGCGGGTCAAAATAATATCTTATCCATTAATACTCATAATTACGGTGTTCTATATTTCAGACTGCCGGTTTCATTTAATTTCAGGCATAATGGCGAGCGTGGTTTCTAGCTATTTATTTTGGAGTTTTAATGGATACCCTGACCATCACCACCCCTGATGATTGGCACCTGCATTTTCGCGATGGTGAGATGTTGCATGAGACAGTTCCTGCAACAGCACGTTGCTTCCGCCGCGCTATTGTCATGCCTAATCTGGTTCCTCCTGTGACCAACGCAGAAATGGTGAATGCCTACCGCGATCGAATTCTGGCTGCCGCGCCAGCAGGTTCTGGATTTGAGCCTCTAATGACACTGTATTTGACCAACGAAACCACAGCCCAAGATATCCAAGAGGCGAAAATACAGGGCACTACTGCAGTGAAGCTTTATCCAGCGGGTGCGACGACTAATTCAGATGCCGCAGTCAGTGCGCTAGAACAGCTGTATCCGATATTCCAAGCCATGCAAGAGCAAGACATGGTGTTGTGTATTCACGGCGAGGTTACTGAGAGTCATATTGATATCTTTGACCGTGAAAAGGAGTTTATAGATCGTTTCCTGTCTGACATTGTTAAAACATTTCCTGAGCTACGGGTTGTCTTTGAACACATTACTACCAAAGATGCGGCTGAATTTGTGTTGTCATCTTCCGATAAAGTCGCAGCGACTATTACCCCACAGCATTTACTACTCAACCGCAATGATTTATTGGTAGGGGGCATTAGGCCTCATAATTATTGTCTACCAGTACTGAAGCGGAACATTCATCAGCAGGCGCTTCTGGATGTAGTAGCGACTGGTAGTGAGAAATTTTTCTTAGGCACAGACTCTGCTCCTCATGAGAAGCATACTAAAGAGTCTTCTTGTGGCTGTGCAGGTTGTTACAGTGCCTGGAGTGCCATTGAGCTCTACGCTAAAGTCTTTGATGATCTTAACTGTTTAGAGAAGCTAGAAGGGTTTGCTAGTCACTATGGCGCGGATTTCTATGGCCTGCCTCGCAACTCAGATACGATCACACTGATTAAAGAATCGTGGACTGTGCCGGAAGAAATTGCCTTACCGGATGGTCATTCGATTGTGCCATTTTTTGCTGGTCAGACACTGCAATGGCAGCTTGCCGCCAAATAGCGCTGGTATTATTGAATAGAATCCTATGACCACTGAAGTTGAACAAGAAAAACAGCCTAAGAAACCACGCGATTGGTCAAAGTTACTGCTTGAAAGTTTCATGGTGTTCATCGGAGTACTTCTGGCATTCATTATCGAAGAGTGGCGAGAGGAATATCAACTGCAGCAAGAGGTGGAACTGGCTAAAGAACGCATTTTTGAAGAACTGCTGACAAACTATCGCTTTCTAGAGGATTTTAAAAAACACGTCGATGAGCGTTATGCCTTAATTAAGGCCATGGAAGGAGACATTGATAGCACGCAGCCATTTGTTAAGCAAAGACACCGTTTTATCGGATATCGCTTTGTGCAATTTCAATCGAGTGCCTGGTTGCGGGCAAATTCGAATCAGTTAGCAAACCATATGGATGAGGACATGTTGACTGAGGCTCTGGAAATATATAACTGGAACGAATCATTGGTTGCTCACAATCGCAGAATCAATGAAATACGATTTACATCGCACTTTTATCAGCCCGAAGAGGCTGAAATTGCTTATGAGATGTCGCGCGATTTTATTCGCCAACAAGTTGTATGGGCAGACAATATGACCAAATTATACCGCCGTTTTTTTGATCACTTTATCTACCAGCGTACTGCGCGCGATGAGGCTCCTAACATTAATGATTAAACTATCTCTCTCTCTCAAACGGCTAAAATTCTCTCTTTCTTTACTACTACTGACTGCCTGTGGCGGTGGTGGCGGCGGCGGAACAGAACCGCCACCCATTGTCATTGATTATATTCCGATCGCGGTGGATGACGAATTCAGTACCGATCAAGATACGCCGTTAACCGCTGATGTCAGCACTAATGACACCGGCTTGCAAGATGCACCAGTAACCTATCAGGTGGTGAGTGCACCAAGTTCTGGCACTGTCGAGATGTCTTCATCTGGCAGCTTCACTTTCAATCCTGATCCTGGTTTTAGTGGCACTATCACATTTACCTACTCGGTCACTGATAATGATGGTGATAGTGATAACGGTACGGTGACGATCACTGTAAATGAGGTCGTGGTCGATAATATCCCGGTGGCAAATAGCGACTCATATTCCGTCACTCAGGGACAAACGCTATCAGCTAACGTAGCCACAAACGATACTGGATTAGAAGATACACCGGTCACTTTTACGAATCTCACCAGCCCACTTTATGGCGATTTCAGTTTCAATGACGATGGTAGTTTCAGTTATACGCCGTCTTCGAGTTACGCAGGCTCAGTGTCTTTCCAATACCGTGTAACAGATAGCGATGGAGACAGTGACACCGCCACGGTGAGTATCACTGTTACAACCACTAATACTGGCGTCCAATGGCAACCGCTTAACAGTGAAGTCACAATGGATGTTGAATCACAGGTTAGTCAACTACTGGCGCAAATGACGACCGCTGAGAAAGTGGGACAGCTGATCATGGCTGAGATTCAGGGGGTGACTCCTAGTGATGTTCGCACCTATAACCTAGGCGCTGTGCTCAACGGTGGGGGATCATGGCCAAGCAATAATAACCGAGCCACAGCAGCTGATTGGGTTAATCTGGCAGATAGTTATTATCAGGCGAGTATCGATACCAGCGATGGCGGTGTTGGTATTCCAATCATTTGGGGCACAGATGCGGTCCACGGTCATAATAATGTCTACGGTGCAACGATATTTCCTCATAACGTTGGTTTGGGAGCCGCGAATAATCCGCAATTGATGGAAGATATCGGCCGCTTGACTGCACTTCAGGTTCGGGCGACGGGAATTGACTGGAATTTTGCGCCTACCGTTGCCACTGTTCGCGATGATCGTTGGGGTAGAACGTATGAGGGCTATTCAGAGGATCCAACGTTGGTCAGCGCGCTAGTTGACGACATTGTTCGGGGTATGCAGGGCACGCAAGCCAATAATAACTTTTTGGCTCAGGATCGGATCATCACTACGGTTAAACATTTCATTGGTGATGGCGGAACGACAAATGGCGTTGACCAAGGCAATACTCAGGTCACTGAAACTGAATTGCGTGATATTCACGGACCGGGCTTTTATTCTGGTCTTAATGCCGGCGCTCAAACCGTCATGGCATCCTATAACAGTTGGAATGGCGATAAGTTACACGGCAACAGCGCCTTACTAACCGATGTTCTGAGAGAGCAAATGGGCTTTGATGGTTTTGTGCTCGGCGATTGGAACGGTCATGCCCAAGTAACCGGCTGTGGCAATGGCTCCTGTGCCCAAGCCATTAATTCCGGTGTTGATATGATCATGGTGCCTTATGATTGGCGCAGTTTCTATGATAATACACTGGCTCAGGTAAATGCCGGTACCATAACGATGACTCGTCTGAATGAGGCGGTTACTCGAATACTGCGCGTGAAAATCCGCGCAGGTCTGCTGTCAAATCCGGGCCCGGCCCAGCGCGATCATGCCGGAGATGACGCCTTACTGGCCTCAGCCGAAGCTAAATCAGTGGCGCGGCAGGCCGTGCGTGAATCGTTGGTCATGCTGAAGAATAAAAATAGTATTCTGCCATTGGATAGAAATGTAAATGTGTTGGTGGCCGGCTCAGCTGCCGATGATATTGGACACCAATCCGGTGGCTGGACAGTATCTTGGCAGGGAAGCACAGATAATAATCAGGATTTTCCTCAAGCGACCTCAATCTATGATGGTATCGCTTCTGTAGTGGCGGCTTCTGGAGGAACTGTGCGACTGAGCGAAAATGGTAGTTTCTCGGGTACAGCGCCTGACGTAGCGATTGTTGTTTTTGGTGAGACACCCTATTCAGAGGGCGCGGGTGATGTGAATTCACTTGAGTATCAGGCGGGCAATAAATCCGATCTGACATTACTACAGTCCCTTAAGTCACAAAACATTCCAGTCGTGAGCATTTTCATCTCTGGCAGACCACTGTGGGTTAATGCCGAGCTTAATGCTTCCGATGCCTTCGTCGCAGCTTGGTTACCCGGCTCGGAAGGGGATGGTATTGCGGAGGTAATATTTAACAATGCCAGCGGTGCTGTAAATTATGACTTTCGCGGCAAGCTATCCTACTCGTGGCCCAATACGCCATCGCAAACGCCGTTAAATGTCGGGACTACGAGTTACTCACCGCTGTTTGAGTTTGGATACGGTCTGACATATCAGGACATCGACACCTTGGGTGATGATCTTGATGAGGGTACTGGTGGCAATAATCCGAATGTGTTTTCCATACCGGGAGCACGCATAGAAGCAGAAAACTACAGTGCCATGTCGGGCATTCAAGTTGAAAATACCAGTGACATCGGTGGTGGACAGAATATTGGATTTGTCGATGTTGGTGACTGGTTAGAGTACGAACTTGATGTCACTGAGGCTGGCACTTATGAGATACAGTATCGTCTTGCCAGTTTGCCAGGTAGCGGCGGATTTACCACGACCATCAATGGCACATCAGTCCATACGCAAGCTGTTCAGAGTACTGGTGGCTGGCAAAATTGGACCACGGCAACACAGACGGTAACACTTTCTTCGGGACGTCAGACGATGCGTTTGGATGCAATTGGTAGAGAGTGGAACCTAAATTGGATAGAATTTAGCAAACAATAACATGAAGAGACTATAAACATGCTAAAACAGAATTTATCTGCCTATGAGCGAGGTCTGGTTATGATGCTCTTTGCGGTGATTGCCATTATTCTCGAGCTGGTGTTTATATATCAATACATTAATGACGGTGTGGTCAAATTCTCACCAACTGCGATGATCAGTGGTGATGGTGCCTTTTATTTTGTCATCATCGCAGGCTTGTTCGCTGTGGGCTTTTTACCCTATGCCGTCAACATATTTCGTGCCGGCATCAAAGACGACTAATCTGGTTGCACACCCGATAGGCTGATTAGTAGGCGCAGGTGCATACTGGCTAGGATGTTTTGTTAACATACTCCAGAGCGGTCATCAGATGATAGGTGACATCGGCTAACGGGATATTGACTGGTTCCGGATCGACCACTTCGACAGGAATCGCCAACGCCTGAGCGGTATTCAGTGCCATCTGGGTAATATTCACACTAAAGGATGTACCGATAAACACAATGCGCTCGGCATCCGCCATTCTTTCCTGTGCCTCTGAAATTCGATAGAGCTCGGTATAGTATTCGTCAAACAACAATACGAAAGGCTTTAATGATTCATCAATAACCGGTTGCTGCTTAATACCAAATAGAGCGAGCAGTGATTGCTCTAGATTCTCCTCATCTACTTCATCCCAGGGAGCGGTCATGGTCTCAACCGGCTCTCCCTGAACATGAAA
>CAZLIR010000052.1:10049-11426 GCA_964559635.1 uncultured Enterobacterales bacterium | reverse complement strand
TGGCGTTACAATTTGCCGCGGCATTGGAACATGTCACGATTCATGCCGAGATCGAGCCGGAATTATCGGAATTTCTGACTTCTGATACTAAATTCTGGGTCGTTCGGGCGCAGATTTCCCTCGCCGGTGTTTCCGGATTAGATACGGTGTTAAGTGGTGACTATATTGCCTTCAGGCCAGGCAAGACCGGTGACGCCAAACGGGCATTTATGGCATTGAGCTCGGCACCGGCTATTGCTGAAGATCATCCAGGCTTGCGCCTAACCTTGACCGCAGAAAATCTTGGTTCAATCAATGAAGGGAGTAAACTCTATTATCGGCAAATACCCATTGGTGAAGTACGTGCTTATGAATTAGCTGAAGACTCACGCTCTGTGCGCCTGAGTGCCTTAATAGAGCCCGAGTATAGTAGCCTGGTGAATCAATCGACGGTGTTTTGGAATTCTGGAGGCGTTAGCGTTAAGGGCTCTTTGTCTGGTTTTGAGGTGAAAACAGAATCTTTATCAGCCATCCTCGCCGGTGGTATTTCGTTATACACACCCGATGCTGAAGCACCGACCATAGACACCGGTACACTATTCACCCTGCATGAAAACTATGATGATGCCGGTGTTGGTGTGACCATCAAAATTGCTTTTCCTTCCGGCTATGATTTGAAATCGGGTATTACCAAGGTTAAGTTTCACGGTATCAATGTCGGTCATCTAGATTCAATTGATATCTCATCGAATGAGGATTCAGGGGTCATCGCCAAGGTCATTATCGACCCTGGTGCTGAGGATCTGCTGGTGCAAGATACTCAGTTCTGGCTTGTTAAGCCAGATTTGTCCCTGCGTAATATCTCCAATCTTGAGACCCTCATTTCGGGTAATTACATTACCTTGAAAACGGGTGATTCCGATCTGTCAGCACGTGATTATGTCGCTCTTGATGGTCCACCACCACCAGACTTTATGGATCCCGGTTTGCATTTGGTCTTGCGTGCCAACACCATAGGCTCGATTTCGTTAGATACTCCGATACTCTACAAGGGCGTTGAAGTCGGCCGAGTAGCCAATGTTTACATCAACGATCTGACCGAGGGTGTCAGTTTTCACGCCCACATTCGTCCAGAGTATGCCAATCTCATCAATGCAACCAGTCGATTCTGGAATGCCAGTGGACTAAACGTTGCTGCTGGTCTTGGTGGCGTGCAGATCCGCACAACCTCAATACTGAATATTTTGCGTGGTGGCATTGAATTCGAAACCGCCGATCCCGAGGCGGAGGTGGTCGATGACGGGCACGAGTTCAGATTACTCGACAATCCAATGACGTCTGAGAACCCACTTAAGATTGCCATTGAAGTACCCGATGCCAATAGCTTCCAGCCCAATA
>CAZLIR010000052.1:8410-9949 GCA_964559635.1 uncultured Enterobacterales bacterium | reverse complement strand
AACCCACTTAAGATTGCCATTGAAGTACCCGATGCCAATAGCTTCCAGCCCAATACCACCACAGTACGCTACAAAGGGATGGCTGCCGGTTTATTGCGGCGATTGGAATACCAATCAGATAGTGACAAGGTGGTCGCACATTTTGAGCTGAATGAGGAATTTGCCCCTCTGGTTGGTGCGACCTCGAAGTTTTGGCTCGTCGCGCCGCGGTTGAGTGCGGCCAAAGTGGAGGGGTTAGATACCTTATTTTCAGGTCCCTATGTAACGTTCAATCCGGGCGAGGGTGAACCTAAAACCACTTTCGTGTTGCAGGAGCGACCCGCAGTCAAACAGTCATCGGATCCGGGATTATTGCTCGAATTAAAATCCACTCAGTCGAGGGGATTACAGGTTGGCTCTCCGGTGTTACATCGACAGCAGGAAGTGGGATCGGTTGAAGCGGTTAATTTATCCGAGGATGGAGTCACAGTAGTCATTTATGTTGAGCCTGAATATGTCGACTACATCAGTACCGAAACTCGGTTTTGGAATGCCTCAGGCGTAGAGGTTAAGGCCTCATTGGCTGGTATAGAGGTCTCCACTGGAAGTTTAAGTTCAGTCTTAGCCGGTGGCATCGCCTTTGATACCCCCGGTGATGATTCTGGTTCGACGGTCAGTGAGGGTGAGCAATTTACGCTGTATTCAACCGCCAGCGCAGCACTCCGGGCGGGGCAAACGATCACCATTGTGGATTCGCGGGCAAGTGGCATACAGGTCGGGTCAGCCATTCGCTTTAATGGTCTGAGGATCGGTGAGGTGACCCACCAGAAGCTAAACGATCAAGATCAAATCCAATTAACCGCTGTCATTGATACGGCTTATGAATCGCTACTCAGAGAAGGCAGCCGGTTCTGGCTGGCCACCGCAAAGATAGGTCTGGTTGAACAACGCAACATCGGTCAGTTACTCAGTGGGCCAGAAATCCGAGTTCATCGGGGCGAAGGTGAACTGCAATCACAGTTTAAGTTAACCTATCAAACGCCTGTCACAAAGCGCCTAACGACAGGACTGAACCTGGTGTTAGAGTCCGAGCGACTGGGATCAGTCAAAGTGGGTAATCAAATTTATTATCGTCAGTTAGCCATTGGTCAGGTGCTTGGCGTAGAGCTCGGTCAGCAGGCTGATAAAGTGGCGATATACATTAATATTGCTGAGCCCTATACACCGTTGGCAAAACGCAACTCGGTATTCTGGAACATCAGTGGTTTGAAAGTATCCGCAGGTTTGCTCAGTGGTGTTGATGTGCAGGCTGAAAGTGTCGAGACTCTACTCGCAGGAGGTATTGCTATGGCGACCCCCGATGATTATCAGGGACCAGCACAAAACGATGACCGATTTACGCTACGTCAGGAGTTGGATGAAGACTGGTTGGAATGGGCGCCGAAAATCCCACTATCGGTGAGGTAACCACACCGACTGTCTAGGAATTGTCCACCTTGCTATTGTCCACTTTGTAGGGCGACGATTGGTTCCAGTCATCCATCTGATATTGGATTCCAC
>CAZLIR010000052.1:5695-8310 GCA_964559635.1 uncultured Enterobacterales bacterium | reverse complement strand
TCCACTTTGTAGGGCGACGATTGGTTCCAGTCATCCATCTGATATTGGATTCCACGAAACTCGTGTTGTAAATAATCTTCAATGGCTGGTCTGATATTGGCGGTGTTAAAAATATAGGCACCGTAGGTGTATTCTGGAATAAATCCTCGTCTGCGCTTGTACTCGCCCTGAGTGCCAGGGTGGTAGCACTGCAATCCCTGCTCAATGCAAAATTCAATTCCTTGATAATAACAAACTTCAAAATGTAAGCCGTCGAGCTCATGCAACGTGCCCCAGTATCGACCATAGAGCGTATCGCCTGCGACAAAACACAGCGATGCCGCGATTGGCTCACCATCATACTCAGCGATGATGACAAGCAAATTATCGGTCATGGTCTTGCGAATAAGATTGAAAAACGCTTGATTGAGATAGCCCTCATGGCCCGAACGCTTGAGATAGGTGCGCTTGTAACAGATGATAAAAAAATGCCATACCTCAGGGGTTATCTCGGCACCGTAAAATCGTTTAATGTGTAATCTCGATGTAGCGATTTGTCTTCTCTCACGCCGGATTTTCTTGCGGTAACTGGAACGCAGTTGGGCCAGAAAATGGTCGAAATCTTGATAGTTTTTGTTATACCAACTGAATTGATATCCATGACGGATCAGCGCTCCAGCTGCACGCCAGTGTTCACTCTCTTCTTTGGTGGTATAGAGGCACTGAAAATTTGAAACATCCTGCTGTTGTACATAATCAACAATGGCTTGGTAATGATCGCCATTGCCATCAGAACTTAGCAATCGAGCGCTACTGACCGGTGTGAAAGGAACGGCATTGACCGCCTTGGGATAGTACTGTAAGCCCGCTCTGTGAAAGCCATTAGCCCACTGCCAATCAAACATGTATTCACCATAGGAATGGTTCTTGATGAACATTGGCATGAAGGCTTGCAACTGCTGTCCCTGATAAATGGCCAGATGGTTGGATTGCCAACCCGTCGCTGGACTGACTGATTGACTAGCCTCCAGCGCAGACAGGAATTCAGGTTGCATAAATATGGCGTTCTCAGCCGACCACTGAGACCATGTCTCAGTGTCAGAATCGTTGATTGAGTCAACGACAGAGATGGTATTGCATGACGTGTCTGTCATTAGATTGACCGTTGATAAATACTACAAAAATATACGCAACGGCCAAACGAATAGAGTTAGTCGTATACGATATCGACCGCAAATTCGGCCCAAATTGGACAATGATCCGAGGGCTTTTCCATACCGCGGATCTCATAATCGATACCCGCAGCAACCACTGAATCGATCAATGATTCTGTGCACAGGATCTGGTCGATACGTAAGCCTCTTTTCGGATCGCGATCGAAGGCCCGGGTGCGGTAGTTAAACCAACTATAGAGTTCATCTGACTCCGGATATAGCTTACGGTAAGTGTCATGGAACCCCCACTGCATCAGTGTGTCATACCACTCCCGCTCTTCAGGCAAAAAGCTGGTAGAGCCCTCGCGCAGCCAGCGTTTGGCATTTTGCTCTCCAATACCGATATCAGTATCTTCAGGTGCGATATTAAAGTCGCCCATCAGAATGATCGGATCACCCGGATTGCAATGGTCATTGAGGTAGGTCATTAAGTCAGCATAGAAGGCTCTTTTGGCTGGAAACTTGACTGGATGATCTCGATTTTCACCTTGCGGAAAATAACCATTGAGCACTTTCAAAGTCCGTCCATCACTCAGGGGATAGTGACCAATGATCATGCGCCGTTGTGCTTCATCATCATCGGTAGGGAAGCCCTTTTCAGTCACTTGTGGATTCTGTTTCCCCAGCATACAGACACCGTAGTGACTCTTCTGTCCGAAGTATTCAACAGCGAAGCCAACGTTATTGACCATCTCCAAAGGAAAATCAGGATCCTGTACTTTGCTTTCCTGAATCCCGACAATATCGGGATCATACTGTTGCTTTAGTGCGATTAATTGATGCTCGCGTGCGCGGATGCCGTTGATGTTAAATGAGATGACTTTCATGGATTACCTTATATCAATTTCGAGTATGGCTTGCGGTTACCGATCAACCGTCAGCAGTATAACTTACCCAGATTTAAATAGCGTTAAATTATCAATTTTCAACAGTGAGTGGCGGAATTGGACATTCCAGATAAATACCGGTAGCCCGCAGTAACTCCAATTCTGTTTGTTTCAGATGACCATCATGTACAACAATATCTGCCAGTGTCAGCATCAAAGGTCGTTTCAGCAGAGGGGTTAGCTGATTGAGGTGTTTTAGGGTCTCATCCAGTTTTTTGGCGGAGAAGGCAGGTTGCGCTGAAGGTGGCTGCCAATCAGACGTGAATGACGTCATTAACTGTTTCATCCGTGCGGCATCATATCCACCACCGGCGACAGCAATGATACTCACCAAGTAGGCGATCTCATCAATCACTTTGCGATAGCTTGTGATCGATTTACTGGATTGTTTAGCTGATTTTCGGATGTGCTTTCGTAACAGGGCATACAAGAAGAACTCGAAACTTGAGATGGTTTGATCCGCCAAGATCAGGTGACTTGCAGCAGTTAATAATTGCTTGCCTTGTTCTTGATCGAGGCGCTTGATCGCCGGAAT
>CAZLIR010000052.1:3846-5595 GCA_964559635.1 uncultured Enterobacterales bacterium | reverse complement strand
GATTCAGCCGTTGAACCGGCAAACTGCGCAATGGGACTCAAGTCATCGATAACTTCTTCATCCATCTGTCGTCTGATGGAGCGATAGCCGGGTACTAGCGCCTGAATGCGATCATCAATCGGCGGATGTGTCGCCAGCATGCCAGAAAAGGCTTTAATCTGGATGGCTTGTCCGAAACACATATGACTCATATCTTCGGCATGTGATGAGTCCAGTAGCGAGTGCTTGCCGTTAGTTTTTATTTTATACAGTGCGTTGGCGATACCCATGGAGTCACGACTGTATTGCACCGCTGCGGCATCGGCCAAATACTCTCTTTGGCGTGAGATGGCAGCCTTGATCAGACGACCAAAAAACACGCCAACATAACCGACTATGATGAGTGCAATTGACATGGCCATTAAAAACAGGATCAGTTGTCCGCCATTGTTGTTACTACTACTGGAGCTTCGACGAGAGCCAGAGTAACGCAGTGATCGAAGAATATAATAGCCCAACTGACCTATGGCTAATATGCCACCCAGAATGCCAATAAGACGCAGGTTGATACGCATATCGGCATGGAATATGTGACTAAATTCATGTGCTACTACGCCCTGGAGTTCCTGACGACTGAGATTATCAAGTAAGCCTTTAGTTACCACCAGAACAGTGTCCGATGGGATCAGACCGGCAACAAAGGCATTCAGTCCTGGCTCATGGTCCATGACATAAATGGTTGGCACAGACATCCCCGAGGCGATAGACATTTCTTCCACCACATTTACAAGGCGTCGTTCCTGGGGATCCTTCGAGTCCATGTCAATCCGACGCCCGGCAACCATTTCAGCGACCGCCTGACCACCACCTCTGACCTGCCAGTATCGGAACAGGGAGCCAATAAAAATAGTCAGAATGGTGCCGGCTGCTATGCCCAAACTAATGGGACTTAAGAGCCAGTCTTTGGCAGTAATTTGGTGCTCTTGAGAGAGGTTTACCACATAAAAGCCAAGCCCGTTAAGCAGTGCAATGATCAACAGCACTGCCAGCACAAATAGGGCGACCAGCTTTTTAGTTTCAGACTTGGCCTGATGTTGACGCTCAAAAAAATCCATCGATGGTGCCAACTAGCAATACTTAGTCAAATGATACTTTAACCGGCTTCTTCGCTTCTGGTTCATCGACCTCAAACAGTTCAGCCTCTTTGAATGAAAAGTTATTGGCGATGAGGTTATTAGGGAATTGCTCGCGATAGGTGTTGTAGGTCATGACTGAATCATTATAGGCCTGTCGAGCAAATGCCACCTTATTTTCTGTTGAGCTCAATTCTTCCATGACATTATTCATGGTTTCGTTGGCTTTTAAGTCAGGGTAAGCCTCAGACAGAGCGAAGAACTTACTTAATGCCCCAGTCAACATGGTTTCAGCGCTCGCCAATCCTTTTATCGCCGAGCCATCACCGGGATTTGCAGCAGCCTGACTGTTAGCTGTGGCGGCCTGATTACGCGCTTGTATGACTGCTTCGAGGGTATCTTTCTCATGCGCCATGTAGGCCTTTGCCGTTTCGACCAGATTCGGGATCAACTCATAACGACGGGTAAGTTGGACGTCAATTTGTGAAAACGCATTTTTAAATCGATTACGCAAGGCAACCAGTTTGTTGTAAATACCAACAATAAAAAATGCCAGACCAATGATGACTACCCAAAAAACAATAGTTCCTATTTCCATGGTTAATCTCCTCTATGTTGAAAGCCGCTGTATGTGTTT
>CAZLIR010000052.1:0-3746 GCA_964559635.1 uncultured Enterobacterales bacterium | reverse complement strand
GTGTTTTGTGTTCGTATGACCTTGACTGCCTGAGGGAGAAATGAAGCGCTTGTGCTGATGGCTGCAATGAGGCCGATAGTTGTCGCATCTAACATAGTTTTCGCCTGCCTGGTGAAAGAGGATCAGGCAATTATAGACACATATGACACTGCCTCATATACTTCGGGTATGATAATTTCTGACGACTGGACTAATTGGCTCGATGCAAACGACATCAAGGTCAGTGATGCATTAGGTAACCAAGGTCATCGAGCCTTCACCTTTAGCCGTTTTGTGGTCGCACAGGCCGACCGTCATCCTGAGTACTTGGTATATCTACTCGAGCAAAACAGTCTGACAATTCCCTTTACCTCTGAGCATCCTGACGCCTTATGGGGCTCACCTGATAACGATGCCTCTGAGATAGAATTCATGCACCAGTTGCGCTGTTTTCGTAATTTCCACATGCTATGGCTGTACTGGCGCGATTTATCCGGACAAGCGGAGCTGAGTGAGACCTGTACGCATGTATCCTGGTTAGCGGATACCTGTATTAAACTGGCGCACGAATGGTCATATAAGGCGGTGCAACAACAACTCAGAATCACATCTGCACAGTTATTGCCTCTCATCGTGATCGGCATGGGCAAGTATGGCTCAGAAGAGCTCAATGTCTCCTCGGATATTGATTTGATCTTCTGTTTCACTGACGAACAGGATTTACCCGAGGGACTTCGCTCACTCGAGCTCTTTTATACCCGACTCGGTCAGCAAATGATTCGCTTATTAGATCAGCGAACGGCCGATGGTTTTGTGTTTCGTGTCGATATGCGTTTGCGTCCCTACGGTGAGTCTGGCGCGTTAGTCATGAGTGAATCAGCTCTCGAATCATACTACCTTGAGCAAGGTCGAGACTGGGAGCGGTTTGCCTTTGTTAAGGCGCGCTATGTTTATGGTACCGAACAGCAAACAGAGCGTCTTAGTACCATTATGAAGCCCTTTGTGTTTCGTCGTTACGTCGACTTCAGTGTTTTGGAGTCACCGCGTGAAATGAAGCGACTCATTCAGCATGAGATACGACGGCGTAACCTGGGTGACAACATCAAACTCGGTGCTGGCGGAATTCGCGAAATAGAGTTCATTACTCAGGCGCTACAACTGATCCACGGCGGTAAAGATCCCGAGCTACAGGGACGTAATCTCAATGCCATGCTAAACCGCATCGCGATTGTGGGACTGCTCGATCCAGAGTCGGTACTCAAATTGCAGCAGGCGTATCTGTTTTTGCGTTTGTTAGAGCATCGAATTCAAGGCTATAAAGATGAGCAATCACAAACGGTGCCCTCTGATCCAGAGCGGCAGCAACTGCTGGCCCAGAGCATGGGCTTTGAAGACTGGGATGCATGTCAGCAACAGATGACATTCCACCGCCAGCAAGTGCACATTATTTTCAATGACCTGTTCGCCTCCAGTAATCAATCATCACATGACACCGAAGCGCTGATCTTCAATGATATCTGGCTTGCAGCAAAAAGCACAGATTCACTGGCTGACATGATCCTGGAAGCAGGACTCGAATCTGCCGTTGCCATTGCGGAAGAGTTGAGTCAATTTGCCCAACTCGGTGTCGTCAGGAACTCGCCTCCTAGAGCTGAGCAAATGCTCAATCACCTGATGCCCGTCATCCTGTCTCGCCTGCATGGCTTTAGTAATCAGCCATTAGTATTGCAGCGACTGATCAACCTCATTCTGGCGATCATGAGCCGAACCGCCTATCTGGAATTACTGCGAGAAAATATCACGGTGCTGGAACAGGTAATGTCACTCTGTGATAAGAGTGTGATGGTGGCAGGACTATTGACGGATTACCCGTTTATTCTCGATGAGTTACTCAACCCGGTCCCCATTGAGATGGATGACGGGGCAGAATTTAAAGCACAACTTCAGCAATCACTCAACCGCATTCCACTGGATGATATAGAAACACGCATGGACGTGCTGCGCGAGGTGCGCCAGACACAACTATTAAGACTCTGTATTGCTGATATGTCCGATCAACTATCGGTATCCGAGATTGGTCGCATGCTGTCGGAAATGGCCAGCGCGGTCATTCAGGAAACAGTACTCATGGCCTGGCAGATCATGACGGAAAAATATGGTCACTTGCCCAGTGCCGAGCAAGGCGGCTATTCGGTATCGCCGGGCTTTTGTGTCATTGCTTATGGTAAGTTGGGTGGCCAGGAAATGGGCTATGGTTCTGATCTCGATCTGGTGTTTGTATACCGTGATATCAAGGAGCAGACTACCGGACCAAATCAACTCGATAACAAACGATTTTATATTCGTCTGGCACAGAAAATTATCCATCTGCTGAGTACACGAACTCGAACCGGGGTGTTATACGAGGTGGATATGCGTCTGAGGCCGTCGGGTAATTCAGGACTGTTGGTTTCTGATATCGACGCTTTCGCTACCTATCAGGATACTGAAGCCTGGACCTGGGAGCACCAGGCACTAATCCGTGCTCGGGCTATTGTTGGTGATCCGCAACTCGCTGAACAATTCAATAATATTCGCGATCGGGTGTTATCAAAACCTCGTTCTGAGGCGGAATTAAAGAACGACATCTGTGCCATGCGCAAACGGATGCAAGAGCACACTATGAGTCCGCATAAGCCGGGTCAGCTTGACCTTAAACAGTCCGACGGTGCTCTGGCCGACATTGAATTCCTATCCCAGTATCTGGTCCTGAAATACGGTGAGTCTATGCCTGATATTTTTGCCTCCACCCATACCGAGCGACTACTACAGCGCATCGCTGAGGCGCAGTTGCTAGGTTCTGAGGATAGTGAGTTACTGCTTGTTCACTACCGCACATTAAGAAAGCACATCAATCATCAGAACTTGCAGAAGATGGGTTCGGTGGTCAGGGATCCGGGCGAACTTCTGACTCATTGTCAGCAGGTGCGACAGGTTTGGGATCAGGTTTTCCATACGTCAGACTGAGCCATATCCGCGCATAGGATTCATGTAATGCGCGGGCACTTATTTGCATCGCAGCCGCAGAAGGGATGTAATTGACGCGTTGATTTGCCGTCGCCATGAAACCCATTGGTGCCGGGATAACCTCAAGACCTGATGCCTTGAATTCATCGACCGCGCGCGGCATATGCCAGGCGTGTGTTATCAGAACCACTTGGGTGATTGCAGTGTCAGCCAGTAAAAACTTGACCTGCATTGCCTGCTCACGAGTATTGGCTGCGTGCACCTCCAGATATTCTGGCTCAACAGCATATTCGTCCACCAGCACTTTGTTCATCATGACTGCCTCGGGTGTGGCATCGGCATTGCGTCGACCGCCCGATAATACCATCGGCAGAGCAAGTTGTTTTTTCAACACTGCGGCATAACGCAGACGTTCGAGTGTTGCCGGACTGATCTGATCCTGATCCTGATATTCCGGAGCATTTGGATAGCGCCCACCACCGAGAACGACAATGGCTGTGGTGGCCTGCTCGAAGCGCTCATCAGTCAGGTTTACAGGTGGGTAAGTTTGTAAATCAGAGATCAAAGAGCGTGCTACTTTAGGCATAGCCAGAATGAGTGTCAGAGCAACCCCAGACAGCATCATCGCAACGGCAAATCGTTTGCGCTTTTTGAAAACCAATAATCCCAGCACAGCGAAGGGTATCAGCAATCCGGGTGGCAGTATTAAAAACTCCAACCAAAGAATGACATCTGAACTCATGTTTTCGCTATCCGTGGAA
>CAZLIR010000051.1:0-11476 GCA_964559635.1 uncultured Enterobacterales bacterium | reverse complement strand
TAATGGCTTTCGATTGTCCGGCAGCGGCTTTGTTGACAAAGTCCGGATCAGCTAAGAACGGGCGAGCCATGGAGACCATATCGGCACTACCTTCACTCAGGATCTGCTCCGCAACTTCGGGCGTGTTGATGCGATTGGTGGTGATCAGTGGAATCGAAATATTTTCACGAATTTTCTGGGTCACCCAGACAAATGCACCCCGGGGTACCGAGGTTTGAATAGTCGGTACCCGCGACTCGTGCCAGCCAATACCAGTATTAATGATGCTAGCTCCGGCAGCCTCAATTTCCTTACCGAGTTGCACGACTTCTTCCCAACTCGAGCCATCTTCGACTAGATCTAACATAGATAGTCGATAAATGATGATGAAGTTTTTACCGATCGCTTCACGGGTTTGGCGCACAATCTCAATAGGCAGACGAATACGATTTTCGAAGCTACCGCCCCACTGATCATTACGCTTATTGGTTCGCTGGGCGATGAATTGATTAATGAAATAGCCTTCTGAGCCCATGATTTCGATACCATCGTAGCCAGCTTCCTGCGCTAACTTGGCACAACGAACATAGTGTTTGATGGTGGTACGGATCCCCCGATCTGACAGCGCTTTGGGCTTGAACGGTGTAATGGGTGATTTGATGGCCGACGCCGAGCAATTCAAAGGGTGGTAGCTGTAGCGTCCACCATGCAGTATTTGCAGACAGATTTTACCATCCGCCTGATGCACCGCATCGGTCACTATTCTGTGTTGCTTGAGCTGTCGACGACTGGATAGTTGAGAACCATTGGGCGCAAGACGACCACGAAAGTTGGGGGCAATACCGCCTGTTACCATCAGCCCAACACCGCCCTCAGCACGGCGAGCGAAATAGGCTGCCATCTTCTCAAAGCCATTCTTCTCTTCTTCGAGACCGGTGTGCATTGAGCCCATCAGGACCCGATTTTTCAGTGTCGTAAAGCCCAGATCAAGGGGCTCGAGTAGGTGCGGATAAGTGTTTTGGTCAGTCATATGTGTCCGTCAGCGTTAGATAGAGAGATAGATGATGGTGAAACTGGCGATGGTCGCGATCATCCAGACTAAAGTGCGCAGGTAGTGAATATTGATGATGTATAGAATGTTGTACAGGACTCGAGCGACAACATGAGTAATGGCCAAGTACTGTACTGTCTCGCCTGTGGTATTGGTTGCCAGTGCCACCAGAACTGCAGGAGCAAACAGGATTAAGGACTCAAAACTATTTTGATGGGCTGCCAGAGCTCGGGCACCGGCACCTGTGAGTTTCGCCTGCTGACTACGTGGATGCTTGTTGTTGTAGCCTCCTAACTGATTCATGAAGTAGGCGACCGGCCCTTTGGAAATGATAGCTAAAGCACAAGCGATAAACAAACAGATGACGAGAACAGACATAGGACAACCTCTTTTTGTTATTTGCATCAGAGTGTAGCACTATCACAGGACCACGCCCTAAGGATTATTTTGTGACGCTCAGGACACAGTTGTTCCTACGAGCAAACAGGTTGGTGTAGATCTAGCTATTGGATGCTGCTGATGCGTTAGTCGAGCGGTGTTAACGTACATTTTCTCTAATCCACTGGGCGGATGCTAGTGGACGCTGACAGCCAGACTTACGAAGGTAGTCCAACGTATGCTCTACGAGAGTTTGGTTATCTGCTGCGATTGAGCCATCAGGCAATTGACGATTATTCTCAAAACCAATTCGAATGTGTCCCATGTTTTGACAGGCGATTTCGGCAGCTAATGATTCAGTATGACCAAAACAACACATGGCCCATGGGAAGTGGCTATGCTCAGAATTGGCCATGAACTGATTAAGATCATCTGGATTGCCTAACAGTTTGTCAGTGTAGCGGCCCAACACGAACAGTGCGAACGGATCTGATCTGCCCAACCGACCGGTGAGCCTAAGACGCTCAAACCGGCGCACATCTTCGGCGTCATAAAGAATAAATTGAACCCAGCACTTGCGCTCTGCCAGCTCAATAAAGAAATCACACGCCTCGGCTTCACTGGCGGTATCAGGACACAATTCTCTGAGTGCTAATGAGACAGCTTCAGGCTGTAGTTCTCTGACCATCTGCATTTGTTGATGACGATCATAGATACCGACAGCTTCACTGGTAACTTGAATGATCAGATCATCACCCACCCGATCCTGAATTGATGTCATCGCACTGCGGTAATAATCAGGGGCGAGTGAATGACGACCATGTTCATCTCTGACATGTAGGTGTAGGACCGAGACACCGGTTGCGACAAGTGCCTCAGCAGTATCTGCTAATTCTGTTGGCGATATCGGCAAGGCGGCATGATCATCCCGGGTTAGTCTGGCACCATTCGGTGCTGAAATGACAATGAGCGGATCAAACACGTTTAAAAAATTCAATCAGGGTCGTGGACAACTTCTCGATACATTCATCAATGTGGCGTTGCTCAATGATAAATGGCGGCGCAAGTATGATGTGGGGTACACAGGTCTCCTCCCAGATGATTTCTCCCGGATAGCAGATCAGTCCGGACTGGAGCGCCAATTCGCGTAACTTATGCTCTAGGGCAAATGTCTTGAAGCCCTTTAGTGAGTCTCTATCTGCGACCAGCTCAATACCCATAAACAGGCCGCGCCCACGTATCTCGGCAACATTGGGATGATCGGCAAAGGTGTCATTCAGGGCATTCATAAATTGTTCGCCCATCTGCGGTACCCGATTGAATAAATCATCGGCCTCGATGGCATCTAGTACGCCACAACCGGCAGCACAGGCCAGTGGATGTCCGATGTAAGTGTGGCCATGAGCGAAACCGCTGCTATCAAGTTGCTTGGCAATATGCTCTCTGGCAACTGTCGCAGCAAGCGGTTGATACCCGCCGGCGATACTTTTTGCCAAGGTGGTAATATCAGCCACAATATTATGCTGAGCGTGGGCATACCAGGTACCGGTGCGACCACTGCCACACATGATTTCATCGGAAATCAGCAGTATCTCGTAGTTGTCACAAATTGCACGAATGCGCTCCAGATAGCCATGGTCGGCAGACACCACACCAAGCGATGAACCCACCACAGGTTCATAGATAAAGGCCGCCACATTCTCTGGACCCACCTCATTGATGGCCAGTGTCAACTGCTCTGCAGCCCGGAAAGCATAGGCCTCATCGGATTCACTTGGGTCTTTAAATCGTAGCGGGTAATAAGGTTCAATTCTTGGCCAATCGAGCAATGGCATTGCCGAGCGATCACGCCGCGCCTGATTACCACTTACACCAAGTGTGCCAAAGGTATTGCCGTGATAGCTAAATTCGCGGCTAATGACAATCTTTTTTGAATCCCTACCCAGTGATTGCCAGTATTGCCAGGCAAGTTTCAAGGCTGTTTCATTGGCTTCTGAGCCACCGGAACTGAAATAGGCCTTGGCACCCGGCTCGTGGAACAGATCGGTGATGCGACTGGCCAGCTCTTCCTGTGGTGCGTGAGTAAAGAATGATGTATGCGCGAATGCCAGTTGCTCTAGTTGCTCGGAAATTCGTTTTTTGACCAAATCATGATCATGACCAACCGAGCACACAGCGGCCCCACCGCTCATATCCAGGTACTGATTATTATTTTCATCAGTAATGTAGACATTGGCTGAGTATTTAGCCATGCGATACTGGTAGTTAGTTTGGCGATAAATCACAGAGCTCTTGCTCATAATCGGGTGATCACTCATACAATTTACATAATATTCATATAGTAACCAAACATGAGCGTATAAATATAATCATATGATTTGATGTTCGCATAACTTTTATTTATGCTAAGTTTTTGCACGAGTTACAGCATAACTATGAATTTTAGACACATCGAAGTGTTCTTCGCGGTCATGTCTAGTGGCTCAATCACCAGTGCCGCCAAGTTACTTAATGTCTCACAGCCGTCAGTAACCACAACCATTAAGCATGCCGAGCAACGACTTGGGTTTGCGTTATTTATCCGCGAGTCAGGACGTCTGGTACCCACCCGTGAAGCGCGGGTGTTATTCGATGAGGTGTCCCGGGCCCATGAGTCGTTAGAAATTGTCCGACATTTGGCAGAAAAAATGCGTGATGGTCAGGCTGGCCATGCCAGAATCGCGGCTACCAACACACTAAGCATGGCGATCTTACCGGATGCTCTGCAAGATTTCTCGGCCAGTCATCCGAACTATTCTTATTCCATACACACCCTCAATACCGAAGACATGATGAACAAGCTCGACGAACGACATGGTAATTATCATCTCGGCTTTTCGCATTTGATTGGTGATGTGAGTGATCTGAATTATCGTACACTCGGAGAGAGTGATCTGGTCTGTGTCACACCGTCTGAGTGGAATCTTGGACAATGCGACATTTCTGAGTTAGCCGAGCGGCCGTTCATTTCAATGTACGACAAAACCCCCATAGCTCTCCTATATAAGAAGATGTTCACACAGATAGGCATCAAGCCAACACGCTTTGCCAGAGCGCATTCTCATATTCTGGCAGGCACCTTGGTGAGCAAGGGTCTTGGTTACACGATACTTGATACGCTTACCCTCCATATATTGGTGAACCAACAGCAACTCACAAACCTAACCGTTACTCAACTGCCCATAGACTTGAAACTACCGGTTATGGCGGTTTATCCAGGTAATCGTGGTATATCTGATCCGGCACATCATTTTATCCAGAGCTTTCAACAGGTGCTGCAGAAAACCCTGGACGAAGTACAGAATTATTGATGAATTCCAGCCTGCTCTGACCGCTCTTTAGGCACTCGGTGGTATAAATATTAATTATGGATACTTCAAAAATCACAATTTGATTTATTAATCCTAGTCTGTATCCTAAAAAATCGGTGCGTACATTCGCTCATGTGTGATCTATTTGTATGAAATAGACCTATAAATCACAAACGATAATAAAAGACATCAAGATCAAATACTTGCACGTCACAACAACCTAAAGGAGACAGACTAAATGAAAATCAATCGGTTTCATTTGTCGACACTCTCAGCCGCCATTATGCTGGGATTGTCACCCGCCACTTTTGCTGAGGAAGCTGCAGCTGAGGGAGCACAAGAAGGAGACGAAATAGTTCGTATCATCGGCTCTCGAAGTCAAAAGCCCAGAACAGCATCTGATACAACCGTTCCAGTGGACATCTTAGACGAGAGTGATCTGACTGCACTTGGTAGCACCGCTGACTTGACTGATAACCTTAAGGCACTGATACCCAGCTACACCGCCACACCAGCAACCGGTGATGGTAGTGCGTTCGTCAGACCAACTTCACTACGTGGTACCGCATCAGACCAGACCTTGGTATTGGTTAACGGCAAGCGCCGTCATCGTTCTGCATTAGTGCAGTTCTTTGCTCCGGCCGCCGGTAATGGTGCTCATGGTGTCGACATCGGTATGATCCCTTCGAATGCCGTAAAGCGAGTCGAAGTCCTTCGTGATGGTGCATCATCACAGTATGGTTCTGACGCGATTGCGGGTGTAATCAACTTTGTCCTAAAAGATGCGGCTGATGGCGGCAACTTCGCGGTTCAGTATGGCCAGTTCAAAGAGGGTGAAACCAGTACCAAAATTCAATTTAATAAAGGCCTGGCACTCGGTGACAATGGCTTTATTAATGTCAGCTTTGAAAATACCGACAATGAAGCTCTTTCACGAAGCGTACTAAGACCTGATGCACAGGCTATTATCGCCAGCGGTGTAACGGGTGTGGGTGCTGACTCACCATTTGGTGATGCACCTCTAACGCAAACCTGGGGTCGTCCTGAAACTTCAGGCAATCGTTTATTTATTAATTCAGGTGTTGATTTGTCAGAGTCTGCCAAGTTGTATGCTCGCCTAGGTTATGCCGACACTGATGGTCGCTATCGTTTCTTCTATCGTAACCCAAATCATTCAACACTAACTACGCTTCGTGGTCTGGGTTATTCAGGTAACCTGAACGATGTTGGTTTCACCCCATTCCTGGATGGTGCTCAAACAGACACTAGTTTTGTGGTTGGTATGAATGGTGAGTTCGAAAATGGCACCTACTATGATTACAGCTTCAGTTATGGTGTGAACGAGCTGGACTATTTCTTGAACAACACGATCAACGCAAGTCTGGGTCTAACCTCAGGTGGTGAGATCCCACAGATGGACTTTGATGTTGGTGGCTACGAGCAATCGGAAGTTAACTTGAATGCTGATTTCTCTAAGTTGTTATCCGACGACTTGAACATGGCATACGGTTTCGAATGGCGTGAGGAGACTTATACCGTCATCGCAGGTGAGCCGAGTGCCTCTGTTGGTGGTGGTTCTTCAGGCTTCAAAGGGATCACTGAGCAAGACGCCGGTGAGTACTCACGTGATAACCTGGCGGCCTATGTCGATTTCGAGCACGATGTTTCATACGACCTGTTAATGCAATATGCATTACGCTTTGAGGACTTCTCTGATTTTGGTAGCACACTGAACGGTAAGGTCGCAATGCGTTATAACCTGTCTGATGACACTGCACTTCGTGGTGCAATCTCAACCGGTTTTCACGCACCAACACCCGGTCAGGCCAATGTCAGAACTACTATTACTACCTTCGATGGCCAGACTGGTCTACAGGTTGAAGAGGGCTTGGTTCCATCAACCGACCCACGTGTACTGGCTGTAGGTGGTAAAGAATTAACAGAAGAGCAATCAACAAATTTAAGTATCGGTTTGACGACTAACTTCTCTGAGGATACCACTCTGACAGTTGATATTTACTCGATTGCAGTTGATGGCCGCATCTACCGTACAGGTGATATTACGGTGCCAAATGAGCCAGGCACAATTTCGTTCTACACCAACGCCTTGGATGTTGAGCACACGGGTCTGGACTTGGTGTACTCAAGTAACTTTGAGTGGAGCAATGACTTAGCAACCAGCTTGTCTCTGGCGTACAGCTATAACGAGATTGACGTTGTTAGTCAGGCTCAGGTGAATGGTGTTAATCCTGTTAGTGATGCCTTAGTTGAGGATATTGAGAACAACTATCCAAACCATCGTTGGGTGGCAACTACTAATACACCAATGGGTGATGACATGAACCTGATGGTTCGTGTGAATTACTATGGTGAGCATTATGATGAGCGTGGCAGAATTGGTGCTGATAGCAGTCCATCAGCATTAATTGACCCAGTGGTCTATGTCGATGCCGAGTTCACTTATAATCTGACACCAGAGTTTAAGCTGATATTGGGTGTGAATAACATGTTTGATCAATATCCTGATCAAATTGGTCCACCGAATGCCAACCGCTTGAGCGTAGGTCTGCAGTATCCTCGTCGAAGTGCTGCAAACTATGAAGGTATGTCATGGTACCTTGGCGGTAGCTATTCATTCGATTAATGGTTAATCGTGATAGTTAAGCGAAAAATGCAGCTCTCGGGCTGCATTTTTTGTATCTAAGATGATCATCATTGGAGACGAGTCAGATGTCAGCGAATCATGAAAAAAAGGTAGTTGTGTTTGGTGCCGGTGGTCGAGTCGGTCTGCAACTCACAGCCACACTCTTGAGTCATCAATATAGCGTTGTTGCGGTGGATGTCATTGAGCACAATGATCTGCAGGCACGCATTAATCGAGTATCAATTGATGCTAAATTAACCGGTTCAGCGGCCATTGGATCGTGTCGAATAGTCGCTGGGTTTAACGTTCTGGATCAGCATGCTATTGAGCAATTATTGCGCGCTGAGCAGCCTGATTTGGTTGTAAATTATGCCATCCCATTTACTTGGGATGCGACCAAATCATTACCCAATTATTCGGCAATCAGTGCGGCCGGTTTAGGGGCTTTTGCGCCGATTCAGGCGTTGGCACCCTTTAATATATCTCAGGCAATGGCGGCTACTCAGTCATCGGCCACGCTGGTGGTTGGAAACTTGCCTGATGTTACTATCCCCATTCTGTATGGTCTGAGTAACCATTTTGATATGGTGCTTCCAGTTGCGGGTGCGGGTAATGTTGGTTTGATCGAATCCGGAGTACGACACACCATTTTATCGGAGTCAGATTACGACGAGCAGCACCTGCAGATCAGTCTGGTGTGCCATCACGTGCATTGGGTTGCGCCGAGAGAGCCCGGTTATCCCAATGACGCACCCTACTATTTGCAAGTCATGTATCAAGGTCGGGATATTACCCATGAGTTTGGTGACACTCGGCAACTGATTAATCGAGCCATCAGTAGCTGTTATGAGCCCGGCGCCGGTTTTTCATCCACCACGGGTATTCTGGCAGCCAGACTGGTGATGGCTTTACTCGATTCCAGTGGTCGTGAGCAGCGGATGCATGTACCTGCCCCAAATGGTATGAACGGCGGATATCCAGTAAAGGTAGCAAATGGTGAAATTCAATTGGCTATTCCTGAAGAGTGGGATATTGATGAGCTCAATCATGCCATGCAAAAAACACATCAAGGCGATGGTATTACATCGATTTCAGAGGATGGGGTGATTACGTTTGCAGAGGCAACGATCAGGATTTTGAAACAGGAGTTGGGAATTGAATTACCCGAAAGACTAACGCCTGAAAATTTTGCTTCCTTTGCTTTGAAGCAGATCGAAATCGCACAGTCTAGGTGAGGGCATGGCGGACCATACTAATCAGTTTTCATCGGCTTTATGTAGTTCGTCAGGCGACAACTACTGATCAATTTCTCATCCTCATTAACGATGTCGATATCCCAGATATGGGTTGAGCGACCACGGTGAACAATGTTGGCCTTAGCCGTTACTGTTTGACCCACCACAGCAGATTTGATGTGATTAGCCGTCATACTCAATCCAACTACCGCATATTTTTGTAGATCGACTTGCATCGCACTACCTAATGAACCAACCGACTCAGCCAGTGCCAGACTAGCACCGCCGTGGAGTAAGCCCATCGGCTGAGTATGATTCTGAGTGACGGGCATGGTAGCTTCAATATAGTCCGTGGTTATCTCGGTATATTCGATACCCAGATGACTCATCAGGGTGTTTTGGCTGCGTGCATTAGCTTCTGTGATAGTAGACATTAGGCTGACATAGCCTCCGTAATTTCAGTGACAATCATGTGTGATAACTTGGCAATGAGTTCCTGACCTTCGGCAATTGTTGCCTTGGCTGGAGCACCAGCGTAGGCCTGTGACATGCCCATATCGGTAAAGGTATTTACCCCTTTCAGAATATTATCCGACAAACTCACAGGAACCTCAGGTAGGGTATGTTGAATGTCAGTATGAACACCGTCCGCATCGGCCGCCATGATTATGGCCGTCTCATACTGACCCGCATGACACTCTCCGCGCTTGAACTCGTCAGAGAGTGTTCTTGCCCAGCGTCGTTTCAGAGGACAAGCAACACTGCACTGTGTTGACTGGAAGGCATCAAGCGTTTTCAGAATCGCCTGATAATGGTCTGGCTCGAGATGGTTATTAATCAGACATACATGATCAACCCCGTTGTCGATAAAGCCTTTAACGATCGCGATCAGGTAGTTCACCAAGGCATCCTCGGCAATGGATATAGCCCCTTTGAAGCCGCTGGCATAGTCAGTCACGCCATAGGGAACCGAGGGTGCTATGTAGACATTATGATCATGGCTCAGGCTATTCGCAGCGTGCTCGGCGCAGGCTTCAGAGATGATGGTGTCAGTTAACAAGCCTAAATGCGGCCCATGGGGCTCGACCGAACCAACCGGCAATAATATGACCACCGGTTTGGCATCAGCGATGGCTGCTGCAAATTGATCGGTTGTCAGTGATTTCATACTGAATGAATGCATACGCACACGATTCCTTTACTGTTTTAGTTATATTGTTCGATTAACGCCTTGCGGTTAATTTTCCCGCGATCGTTACGTGGCAGATCATCAACAAAGACAATTTCTCTCGGCCATTTAAACATGGCTTTATGCTCTTGAACATACTGTTGAAGCTCTTCAGTTAAGTCATTACCGCGATAATCTGATTTCAACACCACGATCGCTTTAGGTTTTGTCAGTCCCGCAATCTGATAGGGCACTACCACCACTTGTGCAACCGCCGGATGATGTAACAGACATTCCTCAACTTCTTGTGGCGCCATCCAGCGTCCATTCACTTTGAATAAATCATCTGATCGGCCCTGAAACCACAAGTAACCCTCGGCATCCATGCGGAATAAATCGCCCGAGCGGCACCAATGACCATGAAAAGTACCCCAGCTTTTATCGCGACTTTGATAGTAACCCATGGCGACACTATCACCTTTAATCCACAGCACACCGGTTTCATCAGGGCCAAGTGCCGGCGCGCCAGGCCCTTCGGCATCGGTAGCGGTCACGCGTAATTCATAGCCCTCAACAACTCGGCCAAGCGATCCAGGTTTGATGTCGCCGGGACGATTTGAGCAATAGATATGAAACATCTCGGCAGAGCCGATGCCATCATAGATATCGGTACCGAATCGCTCCGTGAATTTCGCTAACAGGATTTGCGGCAGGGCTTCCCCGGCCGAAAGTTGAAAACGCAGGCAGCTGAGATCAGTCTCGGGTCGTTCAGTCAAAAGCTTACCTAACATGGTTGGAACGTTGGTCAGGACGGTCGGTTTGTATCGTTCAACCGCCGCGGCCACCGAATCCGGTGTCGGGCGCTCAGAATATAATGCTGTGGTAGCCCCAACGGCAAAGGGAAAAAACAAATTAGTGCCGGTAGCATAACCAAAGAATAATCGTGGCACACTAATGGTGACATCATCGCTGCAGTAGCCAACAGTCTTTTTGGCATAGACTTCAGTGTTAAAGGCAAAATCCCGATGACAATGCATGGCTGCCTTAGGTCGGCCAGTTGATCCCGAAGTGAATAACCAGCAGGCCATGTCATCGCGATAAGTCACAGGTCTGGTATTGGGTAGTTGGCTGCCCGTCGTGATCGCATCAGACAGGGATAAACACTTAAGCGCTTGCAATGATTCGGGTACTGCGACGGCTTGCTCTGAATCAGCGCCAGTTTCTGTCTCGGGGACCAGCAGCACCTGTTGCAGGTAGGGGTTATTCTGCAATGCATCGCCGAGTTTTTCTGCCACAGCCGGCGTGGTGATTAATACTCTGGCTTTGATGTAGTCCATCACGTCAGCTAATTCATCTGTGGGTGAATCAGGATTACCCATGGTCAATACAGCGCCGGCGGTGAAGGTGGCAAAGATAGACCAGACAAATGGCGGACAGTCTGGCAGCACGATGTATACACGCTCTTCATGCTTCAGACCGCAATCTTGCAAATAGTTGGCTAACGACTGGGAATATTCTGCGACCTTGGCGTATGTCCAACTGCGATCACCATAAAGTACGGCATTTTTATCAGCAAAGCCTTCATTCAGTCGATCATATAAATAGTAGTCTGCAAGGTTGAATTGTTCTGGGAATGTAGTGCTCATTTATGCCATTACCTCCCCACCTGCA
>CAZLIR010000050.1:0-11644 GCA_964559635.1 uncultured Enterobacterales bacterium | reverse complement strand
GCGCCTCCGATTACCAAACGCTGACGTTTCCTGTCCTGACCCATGGCACTACAGGCATTAAGTAATGTTCTGACCTTGACACTGGCGGTACCCTGAATATCATCATTGAACCAGCTCAGTTGATGACGATAGCGCGCCAGAAGAGGCGTCGCATTTACCTGGGCAAAATCCTCAAACTGAATGATGGCGTCAGGCCAGCGACGGGCGATTTGTTGTAGACAATGATCAACAAAATCATCGTATTCTTTACCACGGACTCGGCGGTGTCTTTTCCCCATGTACATCGGATCATTTAATAGATCTTCATTGTCCGTTCCGGTATCTAAGGTGATTGGCATCGTGTAGGCCGGACTAATGCCACCACAGGCTGAGTAGAGGGCTAGTTTACCGATTGGAATACCCATGCCACCGATACCCTGATCGCCAAGCCCCAAGATCCGCTCGCTATCTGTAATGACCACCACTTTAACATTCGGCTTGGTGGCATTACGAAGGACATCTTCGACATAATCCCGATCTTCGTAGGTCAAAAATACACCGCGCTTATTGCGATAAATCTGTGAGAATAACTGACAGGCTTCGCCCACAGTGGGTGTATAAATAACGGGCAACATTTCCTCGATATACTCAGAGACCAGTCGTAAGTACAGCGTCTCATTTGTATCCTGAATATGGCGCAGATAGATGTGCTTATTCATAGCATCATCAAACTTACTATATTGTTGATATGCCCGAGTAATTTGCTCGTCGATGGTTTCTACCGCGGTTGGGATCAGGCCTTCCAAATTAAATGTTCGGCGCTCCTCAACACTAAAAGCACTGCCTTTATTTAAAATTGATGTACCCAGAAGGTGATGGCCGGCAATGTTGATATAGACCGGACGTTTGCGATTTTGCGGCATGGCGGTGACCTGTTTTAATTTTGGGCTAATTATCCTCGCTGTGCTTATCTGGCACAAGGATTCATGTTGAAATTGTGGAATAAAATGGCGAAATTTCTAGAGCATCGACAAGATAACAATTGCTATGCGCAGTATCTCGCATATGATGAATGAAACGCAGCGTCATCAAGCCATCAAACCAGTGCGTGATATGCTGCTGTAATTGTTCTTGGGTTATATTCTGCCGTTGCTGATGTAAGAAGATTCGCTCTAATCCCTGTGCCATCAGCCACTCAAAGTGGATCGGCTCGAGACAATCTTGCCAATCAGTGATCTGCTCAGCGGTAGATAGTCGAGATAGTCCATTGAGACATATTTGTAGCTCCCTAAAGACTTCCGGATGATAGTACTGATACAGAGCAGGTTTATCGAGCTGCAAAATTTTCGCAACCGCGGGTCCGGTACCAAATGGCACTCGATCCGAGCGCCTGCTGCGGATAGTAATGGTAACCTCTGGGCAATGTTGTACCGTTCCGATCTTGGCCAGTTTATTTAGCAGGTAAAAATCCTCACCTCCGGATCGTTTGGGGAAGCCTCGCACTTTGGCATAGTCAAAGGTATTGATGGCAATACAACTACCCAGACTGTAAAACGCATAGGATGAGCCAGCCCAGGCTAGGCCAGCCTGGTAGTAACGTAAGCTTTGCTCATACAGCTGCGTTGCCTGACTGACTGCGCCATCGGTGACATGATGTTGAAAATTAAAGGTCAGGGCGGCAACCCGTTGCTGTAGTTGTAGTTGTCTGAAATAGTCATCGGGTAATTCAGCGTCAGCATCGGTGCTGGCAATCCAATGCGAACCGACGTGCATGGTCTGCGTGAGTTTGAGGGCACAATCTGCGGCTATTTTGCGCGCTATGCCAACACCCTGATTGGGCTTCATGCGCAAGTCAGCCTCATAACGACTAATACATAAAATGGTCGAGCTTGGATCAGCGCACTCGAATAATGTCAGATGCTGGTTGTGCCACAGAGTAGGGCAATTGGTATCGAGATGATTATACAACTGCTGTTGTGGTGAACAGTCAGACTCATCATTAGGTTGATTGATGACCAGAATGAGCAATAAAGAAGAAAATTTGCCGTTAATGTAGGGATCGATAAATGCCGTGGTCTCACGATATGCCGGAATAATCAGGACATGTTGAAAATAACCGTCGGTAAAGCTACCCAGTAAATCGACTTCAGGTTCAGCATAGGTCGAGAGATACTTGGAGACCTGATCCATGACAATTCTATAGTGCCAATCTCATACCGGGTCTGGCGATATTAAAGCCGGCCTTGAGTACCTCTTTGGTCTGCTCGGACGCAGCATTGAGCAATGGATTGGTATGGTTCATGTGGATGAAATGGATCTTGGCTTTTTCACTATCCGGCTGATCTGCGAACATGGCCATGGACTCGACAACAAATGGATGGGGGATATCTGCCATAGCACGACCGGGTATCTCACCATCCTCAAAGAAGGTTGCATCGATGAGCGCATAATCTACAGATTTCACCTGCTCAATGAGATTTTATCCCACAGCTGCCATTTGTTGATATCTGGAATAAACAGAGCGGTTTTATTCGGCCCTTTGATGAAGTAGCCAACAGTTTCGGAGAACTCATCACGGTGGGGTACCAGTACCGGCGTTACTTGAATGCCTTTAATATCAACAGTCGTCTCGTTTTGTAATGGTTTAAGGTCAATATTTTTATATTTCACGAGTTGCGACCAGGGCCCGTTTTCTCTTAGATACGCACTCATCCTCGGCATGGCATACACAGGTGTCTTGTGAGCACCAACGGCCTCGTGACCAAAGAACATCAGCCCTGTGTAGTGACCAATGTGAGCGTGGGTGAGAAACACACCATCAAGCTTGAATAGATCAGAGGGCGCAGCCTGCTCTAACTGATACAATTGTTCAGGCATGTGGGGTGTCGCTTCAAATAATAGTTTGCTTCGACCGGGTAAATTGATCACCGCGATTGCGGTGGCGGTCAGACGTTTTTCTTTGTTCTGCCATCCGGGCAAGCAATGTGGCTTATAACAAAGTGCTTGCGGGTATCCGGCGTCCTGTGCAACGCCGAGGATCATAATTTCTGCCGCTGATAAGCGAGCACATAGGCATACAGAAAAAATAAGTATGAGTCGAAAAAGGTTCATGATCATTGCCTCGATAATTCGGTCAAGCATGCCATTGCTTGCTCTGCTAAGTGTTCTGGTACCAGTATATGATCATGATGATAACCGGCCAGGACGTTGGCTGGAATATCATGCACTGCGAGAGCAGTAGCAAAAGCAGCCGTTAGTCCGACCGCTTCCAGATCAGAGGCTACGGTGAGACTGATTTGTCGGAAAACTGTGTCAAACGTCAGTTGGTGTTGAGAGGCATATGAGAGGGTCAGTACCAGTGTAATTCCCTCAGATTCTCGGATCATCGCCTGAGCATTTGCGAGGTGAGTACTCGCCAAATCATCAGAAACTGTACAGAACACCAGCTGCTCCTGCTGCAGTTCTGGCTGCATGTGTTGAATTAAATAGTGCAGATCAGAGTGTCCCATATGAACTCATATCCATGTTTGGTCGTATTACGCTTGTAAGCATACTATAGTAGTCATTCACCGAACAGCAGTAGCCAACAGCATGGCCAATAATACACAACAGATGAGTCCGTCAGAATGGGTGATGTTGATTACCTTATCCATATTATGGGGTGGCTCATTTTTTCTGGTCGAAGTTGCACTAGATGAGCTTCCTCCTCTAACAGTGGTGGCGTTACGGTCCACCATTGCTGCTGTGACCTTGCTGTTATTTTTCGTACTAACCCGAAGAAAGCTACCACTCAATCTAACGATCATCTGGGCGTTTTTTGTCATGAGTGTGCTGAATAATGTGATTCCATTTAGCCTGATCGTTTGGGGACAAACCCAAATAGAGGGCGGTTTAGCATCGATCCTCAACGCCACATCGCCACTGTTTATTTTAGTTGCCGCGCACTTTTTAACCCACGATGAAAAGATGACAACAAACAAAGTGATCGGTCTCATACTTGGCTTTACCGGAGTGAGCGTCATAATCGGGGTTGATTTTCTACTGACCATGACCGATAACATTTTGGGGCAATTGGCAGTGATCGGCGCGTCAATGTCTTATGCTCTGGCCGGGATCTATGGCAAACGTTTTGCCGGTATGGGCATACGGCCAGTTGCACTGGCGACGGGTCAGGTGACCTTCTCGAGTTTGATCATGATCCCATTCGCGCTGTTGGTTGAGGATCCATTAACCCTTGCCATGCCATCTGCGAAGGTACTCTGGTCTGTAGCAACATTGGGCATCGTCTCAACGGTTGTCGCTTATCTAATCTATTTTAGAATTTTGCAGCGCGCGGGTGCTACCAATGCCTTACTGGTAACCTTGTTAGTTCCTGTGAGTGCTATCCTCTTTGGCTATCTGTTCTTAAGTGAGCGACTTATGACCAATCATTTTATCGGGATGGCAATGATCATGTTTGGTCTGCTTATCATCGACGGCAGATTGTTTAAAAATCGTAAGAATTCATAATATTTATTCGTTTTGTGACCGTATCGACATAAAATCCATCGGCATTACGCTAGTTTGGGGCTAGAAAATAGCGAGGTTATGTCCCAGACATTAGGAGAACCGTGAATTCACACAATGCTCTGCGACTCAAAAAATCATGTCTAATCCAGAAATATTACATAAGCAGTTATTTACATGCGCCAAACGCATTGGGCAATTGTTAATACTGTCGGTCTACTTAACCAGCTGTGGTGGTGGCGGTAGCTCAGAGACACCGGTAACTCCGCCACCAGTCAGAAACAAGGCCGTCGTGGTGGAAACAATCCCTACAGAAAACGATGTGCTTATTAATATTGCAACGCCGATTGATATTACCTTTGACAGAACCGTTGATTTGAGTGCCATTAACGCATCAGCCAGTATCTCACCAAATGTTGATGGCCAGTGGTCGTTTGACGCAACGACCAACACAGCCCGTTTTACGCCAGCACAGGAGTTATCTTATTTTCAGTCATACACTGTCTCTGTCTCAGAGTCTCCTTCGACCACCAATGGCAATGTGATTGGTGCAGATTACAGCTGGTCATTCCAGACTCAGCAAGCACCCACAAGTGCAGGTTTAGCCTCTGCCGAGATAGTGATTTTAGATTTGACTCAGAGAAACGGCTCTAGTCGCAGCAGTACCAATTCAGTTTCGCAAGCACTGGATATCATGGGTATGCCATATGTTGTCATTGAAGATCCTACAGCGGCGATTTCATACCCGATTATTTTGACGTCTTTCTACATATCATCAGGCACTTTAGCGGATAGTGAGAAAGTACTGTTAGCCGATTATGTCGAGAATGGCGGCGTACTTGTGTCATCCAGTTTATCCGATCAGGACTTGTTCGCTGTTTATGGTGTCTCGGATCAAAACAGAATCAATACCCGAAGCCTGATGACCTGGAACGTCGAAACGGATGATGGCTTACTCGCGTACTTCGATGATCCCAAAGAAATCACGGTAAGTCTCGGAAAGGGCGGCACAGATAACATTTTTAGCCGTAGTTACACCGTTAATACGGCCACTGAAATTGCCCAGTATGATGACAATAGCGCGGCCATTGTAAGCAACCAGTATGGCTCCGGTACTAGCTATCTACTCGGACTATCCTTCACAGACATTATTCTGAGAAATCAGATGAACATGGATTACTCAGCACAGCGTTCATTCATGAACGACTTTGAGCCAACTGCCGATACTTTCATGCTGTTCTTGCGCGCAATTTACAACAAGCATACGACTAATGCGGTCTGGAAACATACCAGTCCCGATATCAGTGAATCCACACTCATCGTAACGCATGACATCGACTCACAATCCTCTGCTGACTGGGTCGAACTGTTCGCTGACCTTGAGCAACAGTTTGATGTCAGTGCCACCTACAATGTCACCACGCACTACATCTCCGATGAGAGAGATGGTGACTTTTACACCATGAATATTGCTATCTATCAGAGTGCACTTGGTAAAGGTCATGTCATGAGTAGCCACTCCGTGGGTCACTTCCCTGACTTTAATGATGACATCAATGTTCCCAAAGGTGCACCAGGTAATACCATGGAAAATTACCAACCGAGCTATCATGATAATAAATCCACAAATGCGACGGTCTATGGTGAGCTAGAGGTTTCTAAAGATTTACTCGAGAATGATCTATCGGTGGAGGTTATCACCTACCGGTCAGGCCACTTAGCTTATAACAAATATCAAACCGAGGTGCTGGAGGAACTTGGCTACAAGTATGATTCATCATTTGCTGCCAACGACTCGCTGACAAACTTTCCGTTTCGTTTATTGTATGGCAATAATTTGTCAGGACCACTCTCTACTATATACACATTCCCACTGGCTATCTCCGACAGTACATTCGGTGATACTGCAGTCGGAGAAAGTGCGCAAATATGGCTTGATGTACTGGTGAAAAATACCAATAACAATGCGCCTACGGTATTGCTGATACATCCGAACAGGGATTACAAATTAGCAGAGCTTGAGATATTTTTTCAACAGCTGCCCGAGGGTGTGGTCGCGAGAAATATGGATGCATTCGGGGATTATTGGGCACAACGGGATGCCTTTGATTTTAACGCAGAAACAGAAAATAATGCGCTGACCATCACCTTGAAGGATAACATCGTCACACCGATTAATTCTGACATCAGTTTACGGATCAATGACGGCATGCAGTTAAACAGTATCAGTGTGTTAGATCACTTGGGCAATGACGTATCATTCCAGCTAAGCAGAAAAAATAACGATCTCATCTTGCACCAATTTGCCGCTCAGTAGTTGTTTATAACCGGAAAAGAAAAAGGCCCGACAATGTCGAGCCTTTGGAATAATGGTGGCCAGAGGTGGAATCGAACCACCGACACGAGGATTTTCAATCCTCTGCTCTACCGACTGAGCTATCTGGCCACTGAGTCGGTATTAAAGAGTCGCGTATTAAAACCGCCTTTACGCTTTAAGTCAATAGATTTGGCGCAAAAAATTGCTTAATCATCCTCGGGGACATAGCCGGCAATTTCATCATAATCACCACCAAATAAGAATTTATCCATCTCTCCCTCGAGATAGCTGCGCGCTTCCGGGTCAATCAATGATAATTGCCGCTCATTGATCAGCATGGTTTGATGGTTAAGCCACAACTGCCATGCCTCCTGGCTGATACTATCAAAGATGCGTTGGCCAAGTTCTCCAGGGTAGGGTGCGAAGGCTAAACCTTCCGCTTCTTTGCCTAATTTGGCACATTGCACAGTTCTGCTCATGGGTACGCTCTTTGATTAGTCGAGTTGTTGGATTATTTGCTTAATGGGGGCAGGGATACCGGCTTTCAACCAGTGCTCGGTTGTCTGCCACTGCTCAGCAGATTCAGCGACTATATTCGGTTTGCTGTGCTTAACCACCACCGGGATCATGTCTAACTTAAAGTGACTAAACACATGACGATGTGTGTCAAGTACCTGCAGCGTGGACTGCCAATCAATATTAACAAGTGACTCTTGCAGGGCGTCGAGTGAATCGAATACAGCGGGTACCCAAAGACCACCCCAAATGCCGGTGGAGGGACGCTTAGTCATCTGTAACTCATTGTCATCAAACCAGAACAGGAAATACTGTTGTTTGACAGGCGTTGATTTTTTGCGCTTCTTTTCCGGAAAGAGCGCAACACGCTCAGTGGCATAGGCATTACATAGACTCATAAGTGGACATAAATCACATTGGAACTTGCTACGTGTACATACGGTCGCGCCTAAATCCATAATCGCCTGAGTATACTGATCAACGCGATCGGCAGGTGTTAGTTCGGTTGCGATATCCCACAAAAGTGTCTGCTTATCGGCCTTGGTGAGATCGCCATCAATGGCAAATAATCGACTCAAAACGCGTCGAACATTGCCATCCTGAATCGGTGTTCGTTGTTTGCGGCTGATGGCTAAAATAGCACCAGCGGTGGAGCGACCAATGCCCGGTAACGACATCATATCCTCTAGATTATCGGGCAAGTCATCGTTGAATTCCTGATTTGCAATCTGTGCTGCCTTGTGAAGATTTCTGGCACGGCTGTAATATCCGAGCCCACTCCAATGACTGAGTACTTCATCCTGCTCTGCGTTTGCTAAGTCCTTCAGGGTCGGGAATGACGTCATAAATTTCAAATAATAGGGTATGACGGTTTTGACCTGCGTTTGCTGAAGCATAATTTCAGATACCCAGACCCGGTAGGGGGTTTTGTTCTCTTGCCAGGGCAGATCATGACGGCCATGAGAATCAAACCAGTCGAGTAACCTTTGTTGCAGATCGTGTATTGCCTTCGTTGTGAGAGGGTATTCGATCAGACTCATCCGACGTTATAGAAATAGGCCAGTATGAAGGTAAAACTAATCCACATGAGAATGATCAATGGAATACCAATGCGCATAAAGTCGGAAAACTTATAGCCACCGGCATTCATGACTAACAGGTTGGTCTGGTAGGCCATGGGAGTTGCGAAACTCATATTGGCACCGAACAGTACTGCCAGAATAAACGGCTCAACGGGCTGGTTAATGGCTTGTGCTACAGCGATGGCAATGGGTGTGCCGATCACGGCTGCAGCATTATTGGATATGATGTTGGTCATTCCGGCTAACAACAGGATCAGACCGCTTAGTATCACGACTGGATGAAAACCCTCGGTCAGATAAACATACATCTGTCCGAGATACATTGCGCCGCCGGTTTCTTCGAGCGCCAAACCGAGCGCAAGGGAGGCGGCAATAATCATCACCACAGAGATACTCAGTCCACCGGCAGCATCTTTCCATTTCATACAGCCGGTAAACAGCATGGCGACAACGCCGGTTAATGCACTGATGGCAATGGGAACCAAACCAGTGGCTGCAGAGATAATAACGCCGGCCATGATACCCAGTGCCAAACGCGCTTTACGTGTTTTAGGCAGATCCGTTGTGGCATCAAGCACCAGCAATTCACCATCGTGTTTCAGGCGCCGCATGGCACTACTCGAACCCTGTATCAGCAACACATCGCCGACCTGAAGCTTGATCCCGCCAAGCCCTCGTTTGCGGGTATCGACTGCGGTTCCAGCACGATGTAATGCGATGGTATGAACATTAAAACGTTGATTGAAATTAATCTTGCCGAGGGTGGTGTTTTCAAGTGGTGAGCCACGAATAATCACCACTTCGGCCAATTGTTGGTCGTCGTCGTATAATGGATGCTCTTCGTCAATCTTCACACCCTTACTGAACAAGGCACACCCAAGTAGCATTTCATACTCTTTGAGTCGCTCAGGGGTATCTTGTACACGTAATCGGTCTCCGGCCTGTATCACAATATCCGGCATGGTCATCAGGTTGCTGTCTTCACCGCGCTTAATACCGATTACCTTCAGTTGCCCCTCGGTCTTCTCAATAATCTCATGCAGGTGTTTACCATCAGCAAAGCTACCTTCAATGATATCCAGCTGTGCCGAGAAAACCCGAGGTTTGGTGTCTTGCATTTGTGGTGTGCGCTCAGGTAGCAATCTTGGGGCAATCAACCAAAGGTAAAGAATTGCAATGACAGCGCCACAGGTGGCGGGAAAGATGAAATCAAACATACCGATCTGTATGCCGGTAATATCAGCTGCAACCGCCACGACCAGCAGGTTGGTTGAGGTGCCAATGGTTGTACTCATGCCGCCGATTAGGGTCGACATGCCCATGGGCATCAACATGCCAGAGCTACTGGTGTTGGTTCGAATCGAAACTGAAATTAGGATGGGCAGTAATAACACCACAATCGGTGTGTTATTCAAAAAAGCACTTAATATTGCACCTATCAGCAGGGTTGCCAGCAATGACAGCATCGGGGCGATACGCCATAATTTTGCTAGTGTTCGACCAATAGGCTCCAGTGCCCCTGTTCTCACCAGGCCCTGTCCTGCCACCATCAGAGCACACACTGCGACCATGGCCTCGTGACCAAAGCCGGTGAAGAAATCAGATGCCTGTAACGATTTATCATCGGCTTCAAACGGTGAGAGGGTAAATCCGAGAGCTAATATAACCAGAATTATGAGACTGGATGTCTCCAGTGGCAGATCATCCTTGCGGAAAAGCCACAGCGCAAAAGCCGTCAGTAACATGACCGCCAGGGCATGATAATTGGGTAATTCAGGCAACAACATGTTTAGTAAATAACAGTATCGTATTAGTTTTTAGGCTTCACAGGCTACCAGTATAAAGCAATAAAAGCCACCTGAACTGGAGGCCTTTGACAGATAATACAGTGCTAAATTTGTCAATAAATGTGATAGCATAGCCGCCTGTTCAAAACGACACATAAGCACAACAATATGAGCGAATTATCAGACAAACCAGAGCACCCAAGACAAATTCGCAGCTTTGTAAAACGTCAGGGTCGCATGACTCAGGGTCAAAGCCGCGCGCTGGAATCGCTAATTCCCGATTATGGTGTTGATCATCTTGATGGCTTGTTTGATTACCCAGCTATTTTTGCTCGCCAAGCTGAGACTGTACTGGAGATTGGTTTCGGTATGGGTCAGTCTCTGGTTGCGCAGGCGGAAAATCATCCGGATATCAACTATCTTGGCGTTGAAGTGCATTTACCCGGCGTGGGTTCATTGCTCAACGCCATGCAAGCGAAAGGCTTAGAGAATATCCGCGTCTCTGGAGAGGATGCTGTGGTGCTGTTGCGAGACCATATCGGCATGAGTTCGCTCGACGGTATTCAAATTTTCTTTCCCGATCCCTGGCATAAGAAGCGCCATCATAAACGCCGACTAATCCAACCTGAGTTTGTTACTGAGCTGGCAAAACGGCTTAAGCCAGACGGATTTATGCATCTTGCGACTGACTGGGAAAATTATGCTGAGCAAATGCTGGAGGTGTTATCTGCTGAAGCCACATTGAGAAATACTTCGGATACTAATGATTATGTGCCTCGACCTGATAGCCGACCTCTGACTAAATTTGAACAACGCGGTCATCGTTTAGGTCATGGCGTCTGGGATCTGATGTTTGTCAAAAAGAGCATCTGATAACACGGCGCGAATTGTATCCATATTTTTACTCTGTTAACCTCGCACAGCAATCAAACTGGCACTTAAATGGACTTCATCATGCTGAAAAAACAATCCCCCCTTTCGTTACTGCTGCTTCTACTCTGCTTATCACCTATCAAAGCCTCTGAACTACCGATTGAAGCATACAGTGCCTTACCGGTAATGAGCATGGTTCGTATTTCACCTAATGGTGATCGGATTGCCTATCGGGCAGTCAGAAGTGATGAGGACTACTTAGTCATTAAAGATATCGCCTCTGACAAAATCGTTGGCGGCTTGATGCTCGGTGACATTAATCCTTCGCATGCCTATTTCGTTGATCAGGACAGGGTGATTATGATCGGTTCGACCCATAAGAAAATTATGGGGTTTCGCGGTAAGCACGATGTCAGCTCTGCATTTATTTATGATGTTAACACCAACAAGGTCGAACAACTCCTGGTGCCGGGGCGAAAAATATATACCGGCCAGAGTGGCTTAGGTCGGGTGGTTGGTTTTTCGCAAGACCTATCCTATGCCTACATGCCGGCCTTTACCGGAGATACCTCAGCCACGCCGAG
>CAZLIR010000049.1:6734-11803 GCA_964559635.1 uncultured Enterobacterales bacterium | reverse complement strand
GCTGATATCAAAGTAATTTTCCAAGCGGCTCTTAAGCTGCAACAAACTCGCCTGATAGAGATCATCGTTGTGATGCAATATCGCGTATTGCACGGTTTGCAGTGTCATCATGATGGCAAATCGCAATTTTTGCTCATCCGCCTCTGAAAGGATCGGTGTGTAGCCAGCTCCATGCTGGCGTACGGTAAACCACTGATCTCCGAGTTGTTGAAAACTATATAACAGATGCTCATACCATGTTTCTGGCGCCACCTGCTCTGCTTCGACCTGCTGCTGCTCTAGAACGATCACCACCGGTAGTTGCGCGACTGAGGACTGTAATGCCGCCACCCGAATCGCCAGACCAGTGGCATCGATCTTAGGCCAGCTGTTTAGACGCTGCCTGTCCTCATTAACCTTTTGTCGCGTGAGAAACAAATTGGGATCGTCGAGCTCAGCCAACAATTCATCCGCCTGATTGAGTAAGTAAATGGCGGTGTCGACATCTTGCATGAACATAATGCGATTATTGGCAATTTTTAGTAACTGATAGGCCTGTTGAGCTCGCCAACTATTGTCTTGCTTGCCGGTCATGTTATTGATGTTGTTGAGAGCATCACTGAGTTGATTCGTTAAGCCACCAATGGCTTCGTCAACCCCGCTATCACGTTCTTCGATCAATGCAAGCAGTTCCGCATTCTGGGCACTCTGCGCCTCCAAGACTTGTTGCATATCGCGGATCTGATTCTGATACACGCCCTTAGATTGCTCTAATTCCTGCAGCTTGGCTGTCATGGACTGATGCTGAAAATAACCAAAATAACCCAGCGCCAGCAACAAACCTATCGCAATGACACTAAGCAAAAGAGCCAAGGGCGACCCAGAGCTGGTGGAGACTTGTTCAGTTTTCTCTGTTGATTCTGTTGTCATTTCGGACCTTATATCTATCTAGCGCTGCTCTATTGCTCGAGCAAAGTGGCGATTGGATGCGCCGCCCACATTATGCACATTAGTATACCCCAGCCTCAGAGCGGTCTCAGCAATTCGATCACTGGCAACCAGAATAAAGTCAGGCATTGGGTGATTGCGTGCCAGACGCTGCTGCTCAAATGCTTCCAACGTTTCTATGCTCGCGGCGGTCAAGCCACGTTCACTCGCCTGCCCATACCATTGCCAAATCTCCGTTGTAATTTTGCACGGGTGTCGTTCATAGACATCAAGCGTATCGCAGATTGCACCACGCTCTGCCAGGGTGCTGACAAGCAGTTTTCGCCCACCAGCGCCTTTGACTATCAGCACACGCTTGTTCTGTACCTGCTGCAACTCTGGCATTGACAGCAAGCCCTCTGAATTGAATGTTGCCGGAAGCAAAGGCTCGCTAATCCCCGCTTCTTCAAGTGCCGCAGCGGTGCCTGGGCCAACCGCAAGCACCTTTCCAGCCGAACAAAGTTGTGTCAGAGATTGTTGTGCATGTAGCACCGCATTGGGACTGATAAAGATGACATAATCACTGGGTTGATCTGGCAAATCGAAGGTTATTGGTTCGATCGTTAAGGTCGGTGCATGACGCCCAGAGACATCTTTCTGTGCCAGCATGGCGACGAGATCTGCACCCGCTTGTCCCGGTCGCAGAACAAGCAAGCTAGTCATGCTGTGCCATATCAAGCAATGGCTGAGCGCCGGCATCCAACAGGCCTTCAGCTAGCCGAATACCAAGCGCCTCTGGCTCATCAACAGAGCCACTAAGTTGTTGGCGCAGAATCACTGAACCGTCGGTCGCGCCAACCAGACCATCGATGTGCAGTAACTCCCCTTCTTGTATCGCATAGGCACCGATGGGCACCTGGCAGCCACCCATCAAGCGGCGGTTCATGGCACGCTCAGCACGCACACACAGACTGGTTGTTAGATCATTGAGGGGCGCTAATAATTGTTTAAGCGCCAGATCGCTATCGCGTGTTTCAATACCAACAGCACCCTGTCCGGCGGCCGGCAATAGGGTTTCGGCAGAGATATGGCTGCGGATCCGCTCAGGCATTTCAAGCCGTATTAGTCCGGCTGTCGCGAGTATAATGGCATCATAATCACCATTATCCAGCTTACCCAATCGGGTGCCGACATTGCCGCGCAAATCTTTTATTAACAAGTCCGGACGCTGTGCTGCAAGCTGACATTGGCGTCTCAGACTGGACGTTCCGACGATAGCGCCCTCTGGTAAATCTTCGATAGCAGCGTAGTGATTACTTACAAAAGCATCTCTTGGATCCTCGCGATTCAATATAGTAGTCAGCGTCAGACCCTCCGGAAATTCCATGGGAACATCCTTCATAGAATGCACAGCAATATCCGCGCGACCGTCAAGCATGGCAAGCTCTAATTCCTTTACAAATAATCCTTTACCACCGACTTTCGCCAATGGGGTATCTAAAATTTTATCGCCCTTAGTCGACATCTCCAGCAGCTCTACCTGCAACTCAGGATGATAGTGAAGAAGCAAATCCCGTACGTGATATGCTTGCCATAATGCGAGCGGGCTCTTGCGTGTGGCGATTATGAGTGGCCTGTCCATCAGAAATTCTTAGTTGTTATCCGAGTAAAATTTATGTGCTAATAATAGTTGAATTGCGCTTAAATACCTATCACTGGCTCAATTGTTTTATGGTTTTTCTAACTTGTGGCAGATGTCTTCGACTGACTTCGATTTGATCATCAATGCCACTAAATGTCAGAACTGTCTGGCCTGAGGGTGTTTTAACCAGTGCTGCTATTTTATCCATGGCAACCAGAGCAGAGCGGTGTATGCGAATGAAGCGTTGACTTAATTCTGCTTCAAGCGCCTTGAGTGTTTCCTCTAATAGCAGTTCGCCATTGGCATGACTAGCAACCACATATTTCTGCTCAGCACGGAAATAATACACCTCATCTATGGCCACCATCTGTAACTTACCGGCCACTTGAGCGCTGATAAACTTACGCTGTGCTCTAGGCAGCTTGCTCATTTGATCAGATGATAATCGATTCGCTGTCGCCAACGAATGCAGCAATTTGTCACGTTGAACTGGTTTGAGCAAATAGCCAATCGCGTTCAGATCATAGGCATCCAGTGCGTGGTCATCATACGCTGTGGTGAATATTATGATCGGAGCATTCTCAAGCTGTGCTAAATGTCGTGCGGCCTCGAGGCCGTCCATACCCGGCATTCGGATATCCATTAAAATGACATCAGGCTGAAAATCTTTGTATTGCTCAATCGCCTCTAGTCCGTTAGCGGCCTCTGCCATAGAGGAGATGTCTGGGTGATCTTCTAACAGGGAGACAAGACGTGCTCGTGCGAGCGGTTCATCATCGACGATCAATAACTTCATGATGGGTCTTGCTCTGACAGTGGTAGCTGGATATTGACTACGTATTCCCGCTCTAACTCTTGCCGCGTGAAGGTAAAGTCCTCACCATAAAGAAGGGCTAGCCGATCACTAATGTTGCTCACAGCCACCTTATTGCCACGACGATCATTGTGGGATTTGGCATCAAATGGATTACGGATGATAATGTCGAGCCGTTGCGCGGTTGCCTGAATAACAATGCTGATGGTGCCACCCTCAACGAGTGGCTGAATACCATGATAGACGGCATTTTCAACCAACGGTTGTAACAACAATGAGGGCACCTTGTAAGGAGTAATGTCTCCCTCAATTTGCCAGTCAACCGTCATACGATCACCAAGGCGCAGTGACTCGATATGAAAGTAATGCTTACAGATCTTTATTTCTTCTGTTAGCGAAACCATCTCCCGGTGCTCTCGGAGACTGGCACGAAATAAGGTTGATAGATCATCAACCACCTGCTCAGCCTTGTCCGGCTGAATGGCTATCAGGCTGGAGAGAATATTCATGCTGTTGAATAAAAAGTGCGGCTTTATCCGCGCCTGTAGTGCTTGTAGTTTAGCCTCGGTCTCGGCCTGAATGCGCAAGCGATACTGCGCCTGCAAGTAGAATAGCCGCAACCAGAACGCCGCGAGTATGGCTGCCACCATTAAATTGGCCAGTACGGGATTAACTTTGGTGCCAGGTATGGCGGGTTCAATCCACTGCTGAATCATTTCAGCCAAGAGCGAGGCAATGAGTGTGATCAACAGGATGATGACATAACTTATGGTGCCAGCTTTGATATCAGATAGGTTACGCAACCACCCTCTCAGCAAACACAGACAGGCAGCACTGATGAGCGCGACCCATTGGATAAATAGTGAATAAAAGGCGAGGATGGTCCAGAAGTTTTCATTATCAAAGCGCGCTAGTGACAGCAATATAGCAAGTAGCTCGGCAACCAGAATGACAATGAAAACAGACTGGGTCTGACAGAAGTCCGGTATAAAAAAACGCTTACTTTGTTGTTGTTCTGGATTACTCAAAGTTTTTATGACTCGCTATTTTACGACCAACAGTTCACATCTTAGTCAAAAGCATAGGTCACTTGCTACTGTTTTTGTATACCATACTCTCTATAATAGAATAATTGCATGGTTAGAGAGTGACATCTGTGGCAGGTAGAAACGTCGTTTATGAAGGCATTGATCGTAAACAGCTCGCTGTATTACGCAAACGCTTTTTACGTTTGAATCGCCAGCGCTTGCAGCGCATGCGGGCAGCCATGCTGGAACATCAGCGCGATTTTGCAGATATTGTTTCCTTGTCTTTGCATCAAAATCATCCGATATTGCCCGGCTACGTCAATATGGATGCCCCCTCAGGTATTTCAGATTACACCCCGAGTAAACTGGCGGTTCGTGCGGCCAAACGACTGGCAAAAAGCTTTGTGCTCAAAAAACGCGCGCACCTGCGACGTGAAATACTCTCGGTATTTATCATGGGTTCTTCCGGCACGATTGCCCATTCGGGTGAGAGTGATTTTGACATTTGGGTTTGTCACAGAAAAACCCTTGATAAAGAGGCCATCGGGTTACTAAAACGCAAGCTGACCTTGCTCAGTCGATGGGCCAAGACGATTGGTCTGGATGCCCACTTTTTCTTGATGGACGAGGACTACTTCCGCACCAACCAGTCAGCGCCCATGGATAAGGAGGCAGCTGG
>CAZLIR010000049.1:0-6634 GCA_964559635.1 uncultured Enterobacterales bacterium | reverse complement strand
GAGCAGGTTTACGCCGAGGATGTTTCGGCTAATCAGATTGACCCCTACCTGATGATGTATCGCAAGGTAGAGGCATATTTACTCAACATGAAGGCGTTTGAACGGCTCGAATTAATTCGTCGCTGTTTTTATATCAAGGTTAAGATAAAGGTCGGACAGGTAGTGACTCATAGTGCTATCAGCTGGCGTCGCGAATTAATGACGGATCTCACCCGACAGTGGGGGTGGGAGCAGGATCAGTTACTCCAGCTCGATAGTCGTGCGCAATGGAAAGTGAATCGTGCACAGAAAGAGCGTCGCGACTTAGTTAATGAGCTTACTAACAGCTATAAATTTCTTTCAAACTTTGCCAGTGGTCTGACCAAGTTGAGTCGCATTACCGAATTCGATATCAACTTGCTGGGACGAAAGTTGTACGCCGCTTTTGAACGTCGCGCGGGTAAAATCGAGTTCATCAATCCCAACATTGCGCCCGACTTACACGAAGAGTTTATTACCTTCCATCATCATGAATCCTCATCAGGTTTTAATAGCTGGTTGCTCTATAAAGAGCAGGTCAAACCCGGTGAGGCGAATTACCATACCCCCGTTAAACGCTCAGGAAATATAGTTGAGTTAGCCATGTGGGCTTATGTCAATGGCTTGATGAATCGCCAAACGCAAATCTTCCTCAATGCCGAGTCAACCGGTGTCACGCATAATGAGTTGAAGCAGTTCTGCCGTAATATCATCTCGCACTTTCCAAAAGACAACCTCAAACCAGATGATTTAGCTTTCGAGGAAAAAGCAGAAACGCGTTACAGCATGGTAATTGTCAATTTAGGGCAGGATCCGATGTCCGATCTGACTCGCCGTGGCCTGCAATTATTGAGTAACAAAACCGATGCCATCGACTATGGTACGCAGCATATTAATCTGGCGGTACAGTTCGACATTATCAGTCTGAACAGTTGGGGTGAGGTGGTTATTAATCACTTCGAAGACTCAAGCGCGCTGTCTGATGCGTTATCTGCATGGCAAGCCAGTTTGCCAGATGATCCACAACAACGGCCTAAACTGCTGGTGAAATGTTATGGGGTCACTCGGCCCGATTCAGTGAGTCGCCGCATCGATGAGTTATGGAATGCTTACACTAAAGCCTGGTATCAGCATAATCATGGCGGTGAATTACGTTATCTTTTGAAACTGGCTAATGACTATTGTTTGTTTGATATTCGTGATGCCACAGCCAGCGTACGCTATCTAAATAACGAAACCGATGTCTACCGAGCTCTTGGAAAGGAAGTCACTGAGTTTAGTCCGGTACAATTTGATCCCTACTGTATGTCTGACTCGCCGATGCCACTCATCTACGGGCAAAATCATCAACAAGCCATAGAGCTGTTCTACCATGTTCGCAACAATCAGGCTGAGATCTGGGCTTTGGATGAACAAGGGGTGTTGTTTCATCAACCCAACCAGTACTTTTTCGATCATGAGTCCATGTTAAATCATTACCAGCGCTTCTTTAACGCCCTATTGCTGCGGCGTCAGGCGTCACAAGCGGAGCGACAGGCGAACATTGATATTCGCTTTTATGAGCTGAAAAAAAATAATCGTGGTGTGTGGCAGGTAAAGTCGCAACGGCATATGAATGACGCTCGCCTGAGCCATTATCTAAATATCCAGGTCATCGCGACTGAGGGTCCAAACAATCAACCCATGTATACCTTCTTTTGTGACAACGAGGAGATCTCGCCGCTTGAGTATGGTGATAAGGTCCTTGAGGCTGTGGCGCGTCTTATTTTACGACATCGCAGTAATAACGAACGTTATCCAGCCTATATTACTGATTTGGATATTTCGGCGCTCGCCAACCAGTCACAGGGCACAGCAAGTCATCTGAGCTATAAAATGCAATTGGAAGCGCAGTTGTACGAAGAGCTGAGCAAAGGTTAATCTATTTCAATATCGAGTGTGACTTTCTCGTTCAGTTGCTCACTACACAAGTCAGATAATAGTGTCTCCAGGTCAATATCCTCCTGCAGTATCTTCCAGGTAGAGCCACTCCAGTCCAAGTGGAAACCGCCCGACTTGGCGGCAATCCACAACTGCTCAGTTGCCGATTGGCGATTGATTATGATCTTGCTGTCATCTGGGAATATTAAGGTCAAAATGCCTGATATGGTATCGTAGTCAATATCCTCACCTGTTGCGTCAATTGCCTCTTCGATTGCGAGCAAGGTGTCATCAATATTTTCGTCAAAGCTTTTCATATTAGCCAACCATTATCATTGTCTGAGATAAATGTCTTATGCATCTTTATGTGTCAGATTTAACTGTTATACTGTCGCCATAGAGATATAGAACCATATATCATGACAAAATTAAAACTGCTATCAATTCTTCTGGTAATTATGCTATCTGGTTGCGGCCAAAAGGGGCCATTGCTCGTGAAACCTGATCCTCCGAGCAAGAACGATACTCAGAAAGATTCATGAATTTAGAGTTCGTTAAAATGCACGGCCTAGGTAACGACTTTATGGTCGTTGATGGGATCAGCCAGCCCTACGAGTTTCATCGCAATATTGTTCAACGCCTCGCCTCTCGTCACAAGGGCATTGGCTTTGATCAGCTACTGGTTGTCGAGCCACCAATAAATCCGGAGACAGACTTTCATTTTCGTATTTTCAATGCCGATGGCTCTGAGGCTGAGCAATGTGGCAATGGCATGCGCTGTCTTGCAAAGTTTGTCAGAGAAAACGGCTTAACTTGGAAAAATAAAATCAAGGCATCAACCATTAGCGGCCCCGTCACGATGACACTGGAGAAAAGCGGCCTGGTCTCTGTGCTCATGGGTGTGCCGAAATTTGCACCCGAAGACATCCCGTTACGACGCGATGAACAAGCAGACACTTACCAGATAACCACGCCTAGTGGACAGCAAGAATTTGTCAGTCTCTCCATGGGCAATCCACATGCTATGGTGTTCGTTGATGATGTTGATAATCTTGCCATAGACACCTTGGGGCCTGAAATTGGTACGCATGAAGATTTTCCTGAGCAGGTTAATGTCAGCTTCATTCAGATTGTCAACGATGAGCAGATCCGCATTCGTGTCTTTGAGCGCGGCAGTGGTGAAACACTCGCTTGTGGTTCAGGCGCCTGCGCATCGATGGTGGCAGCTCACTTACAAGGGCATTGCAGTAATAATATTCGCGTTGATCTCCCGGGAGGTCATCTTTTCATTCGCTGGCCAGATAAACATAAATCCGTTCAGATGACTGGTCCGGCAACCACGGTATTTAAAGGACAGATTCGCGTATGAGTGAACCAGAACTAGAACCTATAGATGAAGCTCAGATTGTCCGTGATTTTCTCGAGCACAATCCGAACTGGATAGCCTCTGAGCCTGAGCTGCTTAAGAAGTTGGAAATTCATGAACAAAATGGTGGCGTGATATCACTCGCTGATCGTCAACTTCAGCAGCTGCGAGATGAAAACAAATTACTCAAGCAAGACCTCAACGATTTTGTAGCCAACGCGCGCGACAACGAGGCGTTGTTACACAAGATCTTTAAATTATGCATCGCGCTGTTGTACCAGCCTGATGTAGAGGGTTTGGCCGAACATTTACAGAAGGCCTGTGCCGAACTATTTGCAATAGAACATGTTCGCCTCATGTTTTTTGGCGGTGAATTTTCTGATGACTTTCTGGTGGATACTGAAGCTGCAAAAGCAGCGCTTGGTGACTACCTACCCCAGGACAAAATCATTACCGGCCGATTACGTAGTGCCGGCCGAGACTTTTTATTTGCCGATGCCGATGATGTCGCCTCGGTGGCGCTGGTGCCCATGAGCGGTAGTGAGACTTCCGGACTTTTAGCCCTTGGCAGTCCCGATGAGCAACATTTTGCACCCGAAAATGGTGATCTGTTTTTATCCCTATTCGCGCGCACATTGAGCCTTTGGTTGTCACAAAATACCGAGTAAATGAGTACCGGCGAGCAACAGATAGAGCGATATATTCATCACCTCAAGGCAGAGAAAAATTACTCTGCCAATACCCTCTCTGCCTATCATCGCCAACTTACTACAGCATTGAGTCACTGCCCGGATGCCAACGATGGCTGGCACAAGGTAGATATCCATGCCTTTCGACTACTGATCGGGCGCTGGCATCGAGAGGGCCTGGCGATAGCAACCATTCATCAACGACTATGTGCTTTGCGCAGTCTGTATCGTTATTTAATTCGAGAGGATGTGACCCAAACCAATCCGCTGGAGAGTCTGAATTCGCCGAAGGCTGGTCGACGTCTACCTAAGGACATCGCGGTGGATGATCTATTTAAGTTGCTCGATGGCATTCCGAGTGATGAGCCGTTAGCAATTCGTGATCGTGCGATGATGGAATTGTTTTATAGTAGTGGCCTGCGTCTGGCCGAACTGGCGGCCCTTGATCTGGCCGATCTCAGTATCAGCAACGCCGAAGTGACGGTCACAGGTAAGGGAAATAAGCAGCGCCAGGTGCCGGTTGGAGATAAAGCATTACAGGCTATCCGTGCTTGGTTGAGCGTAAGGCAGGAGATGAACTCAAGCGCGCAAACTGCGATGTTTCTCAGTCAGCGCGGCCAGAGACTCAGTCACCGTAGCATCCAGTCGCGTTTGAGCCACTGGGGACGTGTGCTGGGTATTCCAGCGCGACTTCATCCACATCGATTGCGACATTCATTTGCCACACATATGCTTGAGGGGAGCGGTGACTTGCGGGCGGTACAAGAACTGCTTGGCCATGCCAACCTGTCTACCACACAGGTCTATACCCACCTTGATTTCCAACATCTGGCGAGCGTTTATGATCAAAGTCATCCACGCTCTCGTAAGAAAGGTTCATGACCAGACAAGATTACATCATTAGTTTTGATTTAGATGACACCCTGTTTGATAACGGACCGGTGATAAAGCATGCCTTCGTTAAACTGTATGAGCATATGGTTGATAGTTATGCTGGCTTTGCTGAGGTGTTTGATTTTGACCAGTTCGTCAAGCTTGCCTACCAGTCTCGTATGGAAAACTCAGATATTGTTGATTACTCGCTGCTGAGGAAGATACATATTCAAAACGCCTTGGCGCACTATGGCGTTGCCAATGCTGATCCCGACGTGGCCTATCAGGTATTTATCGATGCCCGACAAGAGGTCACATTATTTGAGCAGACTATCCCACTGCTTGAATCATTAAAATCGCACTCACTGCCATTGATTGCCATATCAAATGGTAACGCTGATCCTGATCGCATTGGCTTGAGTGGCTATTTTTCTGCCCGCTTCAATCCAACCTCTGTCGGTTACGCCAAACCCGATCCGCGTATGTATGAAGCAGTGTGTCAGCAACTGAATATTGCACCTGAGCAATTGATCCATATTGGTGACTGTCGTGATAATGATGTTGACGCTGCGCGTAACGCTGGCTGCCATAGTATCTGGTTTAATCGCCACGAATCCTCTGTTGATTACCAGCCGCATGTTCAGTGCCTCAGCCAAATACACTCTGAGATCAGCAAAATTATTAACTAAGCCCAAGGCACTTGCCCTGCTTGAGCAGTCACCAAGCAACTATTTAGTGCAAACCCCGGTGCATTCGTTCATGGATCTGATCAAATGACCGAAAAGATAACGCCATCAGCAAGCTCTCTTTACACAGTGCCTCATGATTGAGCCAGTCACTTACGGTTAACATCAAGCGCAATACCTTCTGTTGCGCACGCATCGACAAATTATATTTCTCAACCGCTTGGTGAAATGCTTGCTCTGCCGATGATTGTAGTACCTTAAATTGCATGATGGACTTGACATCCAGATCGGCGTTGAGGCAACCCTGCCTCTGAAACTGCATAGACCGTAATTCGTTGACTCTCTCGCCGATCGTCTCCGAGGTCTCGACAGATTGTGTCTGTGATTCCAAGATCGTTGTGTCGAGTTCATTAACCATCACCTGAATATCAATGCGATCCAGCAAAGGACCTGACAACTTGTCGAGATAGCTACGAAGCTTCGGTTCACTACAACGACAAGCGGTTTTCTGGCTAGTTAAATATCCACAGGGGCACGGGTTCATTGCGGCGATGAGTTGCACATGAGCAGGAAAGGTTGTTTTCCAATTAGAGCGAGATACCGTGAGCTGTCGGTCTTCTAGTGGCTGGCGCAAACTTTCTAATACTGACTTGGCAAACTCCGGCAGCTCATCAAGAAATAAGATGCCTTTGTGGGCCAACGATATCTCACCCGGCGTAGGTAACTTACCACCACCCGTCATAGCCGCGACGGTACAGTTATGGTGTGGGCGACGAAATCGCATGCGAAACCAGTCGTGGAGATCGACGCCCTGATGGGTAACTGATTCAAGCGCGGCCACCGCGAACGCAGCGTCAGAATCTAACTTGGGCATGATGGATGGTAAGCGCTCAGCAAGCATGGTTTTGCCAGAGCCCGGAGTACCGATCATAAGCATATTATGACCTCCTGCGGCGGCAATATACAGGGCGAGCTTAGCGTGCTCATTACCCTGTATCTGACTGACACAGAGCCGTTTGTGAATGTTCGTTTCTGGTTGCTGGGCCACATATGGTTCAGACTTCGAGGTGACCAGTTGCTGT
>CAZLIR010000048.1:0-11804 GCA_964559635.1 uncultured Enterobacterales bacterium | reverse complement strand
GTGTAAACCACAGACTGACCATCTACACCCTTGATTATATTCAGGTTTCTTTCAACATGACGCTGATTCATAGCAATGATTTTAGCGTTCACATTATTTAAATCTTGGCATTCTTTTAGCGTATCCTGCAGGCGCTGAAATTGTGATTTTAACTCCTGGCTATTCCTCGCCTTATGAATGTAATGATTGGTCATTTCTAATCCACTATTACCCTGCGAGTGACTGCGGAGAAACTGTTGTCGCTCCATTGATGCTCTTTCGACCAATTCCAGCAGCTTTTGTTTATCATCAGCAATCGGTATTAGTTGCTCAATCTGGTTTTCTTCCACCGCCGACTTTTCATTCAGCATGAGATTCTTTAGGCCACTCAATAGTTCCAACTCACGAGTGAGTAGGTCATTAAAGTTAGCGTCTGAAGTGTTTGCGGTTAAATCTTGATTTGTGCTCATTCGCTCTGGTTCCTGTCTCCAAAATCGATAGTCAGCAATTTACTTGCTATCGATTCAGCGGAAACAGTATAAGTACCAGAATTAATGGCAGCACGGAGCGTTTCAATACGCTGTGTATCCGGAGCAGGGGGCTCTGAGATATTCGAGATAAGGGACTGAACCTTTTGTGCCTGGTCACTTATAACGACAGAATCGCTTTCTGCATTACCTTGAGCCTGAGTGTTGAGAGATGAGTTTTCTGTTTTATCAACAGCATCACTCACCTTCCGCTGCTCACGCGCTTCGGTGCGATTTGACGATATATTTCTTACTTCTATGGCCATTTTCTGTCCAGAGATCTCACTAGGCATTTATTTATACCTCTTTAACGACTGCTTTTCCATTAACTTTAACTATTTTCCACTGTGTTTTAGTAATTAAATGCCGACTACCACAGTACTACTGTCGACAATCGTTGCCTCAATAACTCGCTTAGACGAGCTATTTTGAACACGGATTGCATCACCCTCACTGCCGTCACTGAGCGCAATGCCAGACATCATAACGGCTATCTGTGTTGCTGATGCAGTAATTGATACTTTGTCGCCTTTACAAACAAGGCATATATTGCCGGAATGTATAACATTGCCGGTCTGTATTCCCTTTTTAGTCTTACTGCCGATAACTTCATCTGCTAACAGATAGGGAATGCCTCTTAATTGGCTGATATCCACTTCATGAGATTGTATGTCTGAAGACGTAATTACCTGGCCTCTGCGAAGGGGGGCAGAAGCGATAACAACCTTTTCATAAATAGCAATGCGCATAGGAACATAGATAGACCATGGCTTTGGTGAGTCACATCGGACTCCAATAGTAGTGTTGCCCTGATGCCTGCTACCGGGTGGATTAAACCCAACCAAAGGCTCATCACACAGTTGTAGCCGTAATCTAGGGTCCAATTCCCCTGTTGTAATCTTCAGCTTGCCTGATTGATTCTGTTGTTGAATTTGTTGATAAGCAAATTGCTTCGCTGTTTCAACGATTTGATTCAGCGGCTGTAAATTGTTTGCACTCACGCTGCTCGTAAGCATCGAGACAAAAATTATACTTATCACTCTACCGTAATTCATAGATATGACCTACACTCAAATTAACCCTATGTCACTATCACTTTGTGATATTAACCATCTGTCAATAATTCGACATATTTTCTTAATACAGATGTGTAATGCAAAAGGTGTGCCGACATTATGGCTATTAACTTGGTTTTTTCAGGAGTTCTGTATGTCAGGAATAATGGAGAGCGTAAATCTCCGAACTCAAATGGTCGGTCAAAATCGCTTGGAGTTATTATTATTCCGGCTGCATGGCAAGCAGATATATGGCATCAATGTCTTTAAGGTTAAAGAAGTTCTTAACTGTCCAAAATTAAACAGTCTGCCACACTCACATCGTGTTATTAAAGGTGTTGCGCACATACGCGGGGTCACTTCATCCATTATTGACATGAGTATGGCTATTGGCGGTCCGCCCATTACAGATACCTCATCAGCCTTTGTGATAATCGCTGAGTACAACAAAACAATTACCGGATTCCTGGTAAATAGTGTAGAGCGGATTATTAACATGAAGTGGTCCGACATATTGCCACCACCCAAAGGCGCCGGTAAGGGTAGTTATTTGACAGCCATTACCAAACTCGAGGAAGAAATTGTCGAAATTATTGATGTTGAGAAGATATTAGCAGAAATTAAACCGGCAAATATGAGCATATCAGCAGAGCAACTCGCACACGGTACCTTCGCTAAAGATGAAGCTCGTAGGGTACTGATTACCGATGATTCCGCAGTGGCAAGAAAACAGATACAACAGACGGTCGAGCAGTTGGGTGTGAAGACCATTCTAGCTAAAGATGGCAACGATGCGCTCAGAATCCTTAATGAGATGAAGGCCAATGGCAGTATCTATGAACAATTAATCATGGTTATTTCAGACATAGAAATGCCTGAGATGGATGGTTACACATTCACGACAGAGGTGCGTGCCGATCCCGATCTGGAAGATTTATACGTTCTATTGCATACCTCTCTGTCCGGTGTTTTCAATAATGCTATGGTTGAGAAGGTAGGGGCTAACAACTTTGTGCCTAAGTTTGATCCAGACGAGTTAGCCAACGCGGTGCAAAAATTAATTAAAGATTCCGATCTGGTGGACGATAACTCCTAACAATAACCGGCAATCTAGGTGGCAAGACAATTGCCACTTTACGGTTCATCATTGCCTCAATCGCTATTCCAATTACCCATTTAAATTATAAGCTACTGAATTTATTGAATTAAATTCGGTGGCACGCTATTTGCTGAAGTTTGGTTATCTAACATGATAGCGGAACAGAAACATGGCAATTAGTATCGACAAAGTAATGCAGTATCACGAAACAGCACTGCTATTACGTTCTAAGCGGTCGGAAGTATTAGCATCCAATATCGCCAATGCCAACACACCAGGCTACAAAGCCAAAGATTTTGATTTTAGCAGAGCTTTGCAAGAGGCCCAGTCTTCACAACAATCTTCAATGGTTAAAACCCATCAAAATCATTTCGGACCATCAGGTGTCTCCGATGTTTCTATGAAATACATCGTGCCGTTTCAGACCGGTACTGGTGATGGCAATAGCGTGGACTTGCCAAGTCAACAAACAGCATTTGCACAAAACGCACTCGAATATCAAATGAGTATGCGATTTTTGAATAGCAAGATTAAAGGCATGCTAAGTGCCCTCAAAGGTGAGTAGAGAGTAAGTAACGATGGCTTTATATAACATCTTCAACATTGCCGGATCAGCACTCAGCGCGAATTCGGTGTTATTGAACACTACAGCCAGTAATATGGCCAACGCCAACAGTGTGACCAGTAACACTGGTGATACTTACCAAGCGAAGCACCCTGTGTTTGCCACTCTGTATCAGAATCAGCGCGTGAGTCAGTCGAATCTTCCAGGCGTTCAGGTGACTGACATTATAAGTAGTAATGCCGAGCCGATCCGCAAACATTCTCCTGAGCATCCCATGGCCGATGAAGATGGTTACATCTATATGGCCAACATAAATTTAGTCGAAGAGATGGCAAATATGATCACAGCCTCTCGCGCATACCAAACAAATCTTCAAGTGGCTGACACAGCGAAAAAGCTGTTACAGCAGACACTTAAACTAGGTCAATAAGAAGGTGGAATAACCCATGTTTGAAACTCCAAATAGTGTGAATCGAGTGGCAGATACCGTTGGTGCCAGTTCAGCAGACCAGCTGCAGAACCAACGTAGAACTGAACTTGGACAGGAAGACTTTCTGGCGTTGTTAACAACTCAGCTAGCTCAACAGGATCCATTCAAACCACTTGATAATACAGAATTCATCGCTCAAATGGCGCAATTCAGTAGCCTAGAGAGCTTGCAATCTATGCAGGAAAGTTTCGCTAGCTTGGCATCAGCCATGACTTCTAATCAAGCACTTCAAGCTTCGGCTCTGGTAGGGCGCACAGTATTGGTGCCTTCTAATGTCGCATCATTCGATGGTAGCAATGAAGTAACGGGTGTTGTCGCACTGGCTGAGTCATCAGCAGAAGACGCTAAGTTAATCATCGAGGATGAGTTTGGACAGGTCATTCGGACCATCGAGCTCGGCGATCTGCAGCAAGGACCTAATGACTTCACCTGGGATGGCACAGATGACAACGGTAATCCAGTCGATGCCGGCTACTACGCCATCACAGTAACCGGTGGAGTTTACGGACAGGAAACAAATTTAGCGACCGGCGTGTTTGCTCGGGTTGACAGTGTCAATCTCGGTGGCTCACAGGGCGGCGTTTACTTAAATCTTGATGGACTTGGCAGCGTCTCACTAGACGAAGTCAGCCAGATAAGAAACTAGCAACTAAGAGGAAGGAAATATGTCTTTTAATACAGCACTCAGTGGTTTAAATGCTGCACAAGCGGACTTATCAGTGACCAGTAACGACATTGCAAACGTCAATACAACAGGTTTTAAAGAGTCACGTGCAGAATTCGGTGATATCTTCGCGACATCATCATTAGGTAGTAGCTCTACGGCGATTGGTAGCGGTGTGTTACTAAGCAAAGTAGGTCAGTTATTTACACAGGGTAACCTTGATTTCACATCCAACAGTCTTGACTTGGCAATTAGTGGTGACGGCTTTTTTGTTCTTTCACCTAGCTTGACGTCACAAGAGCAAGTATTCAGCCGTGCTGGTGCGTTTGGTGTCGATGATGATGGTTATGTTGTTAACTCAGCGGGTCAGTTTTTAAAAGTATTTCCTGTGAACGATGATGGTTCGGTTTCAGCGACTAGTTTGAATAGTACTCAAGCACTTCAGCTGCCTGCGACATCAGGTTCGCCTACACCAACATCTGAGATTGAAATTGGTGTGAATTTATCAGCAGCTGAACCAGGTTTAGACCCATTATTGTTCGATGCTAGTCAGCCTACAACATATAACCACTCAACGTCGATTTCAGTCATCGATAGCTTGGGTGAAACACATGTTGCTACTTTTTACTATGTGAAAGACGCCGGTTCTACTAACACTTGGCGTCAGTACTTGTCTGTTGATGGTGTTGGTGTTGATATCACTGGTGGTACTGCCGGTGCAGGTGGTCAGCTTTACGGCACTATCCAATACGACTTGGCGGGTAACTTTACCGGTGTGACACCATCTCCAATTGTATCTGCACCTCTTGGATTTACAAACGGTGCTGACCCATCTCAGACGCTCACTATAGATTACGCTAGTAATAACCCAACGCAGTTTGCTTCGGCATTTGCAGTGAACACTTTGAGTCAGGATGGTTTCGGTACTGGACAGCTTGCGGGTCTGGATATCAGTGATGAAGGTGTTGTTCGAGCAAACTACACCAATGGTACCTCAACCGCACTCGGTAAAATTGCCATGGGTCGTTTCTCAAACCCTCAGGGCTTACGTCAGGAAGGTAATACTGCCTGGACTGAGACCATTGATTCTGGCGAAGCGATTGCCGGTGAAGCGGGTAATGCGAGTTTTGGATTAATCCGAAGTGGCGCTCTAGAGGCTTCAAACGTGGACTTAACAGCTGAGCTGGTGAATCTGATTACCGCGCAGCGTAACTTCCAGGCAAATGCCAAATCAATCGAAACCTCGAACACTGTGACTCAGGCAATTCTACAGATTCGATAATTTCTATAGTTGAATTTCTATAGTTGAATAGTATCTGGGGAGTAAAAAACGATGGATAAAGGCTTGTATATATTGATGAGCGGCGCGAAAGAGGCCATGTTGTCTCAAGCGCGTGTCGCCAATAATTTAGCAAATGCCAAAACAACTGGTTTCCGTGCCGATTTACAAAACTATCGTGCCATGCAAGCCATTGGTCCAGGTTTGGAGTCGCGTGTTTTTACGCAATCTGAACGCCCCGGATATAACTTCAACGAAGGTTCATTGCTGTCAACGGGTAATCCTCTGGATGTCGCAATTAAGGGCGAGGGTTTTATCGCCGTGCAGCGACCCGACGGCTCTGAGGCTTACACACGAGCAGGTGATTTACAGATAGACACCAATGGCTTTTTAACCACGAGTTCTGGTTATCAGGTACTAGGTAATAACGGCGCAATTGTCATTCCTCCGGTGGAGCGCATGTCAATTACTGCAGACGGCACTATTTCAATCCTTCCCTTGGGTGCCCCTACAACTGCGCTGGAAAATCTTGATCGTCTCAAGCTCGTGAAGCCCGATTATGCTGAGATTCAGAAGGGGACAGATGGCTTGTTCGAAGGCAACAATGGCCAGACCTATCCTGCTGATGCCTCAGTCACGTTAGTCACAGAGACTATCGAAGGCAGCAATGTAAACGCTATTAATGAATTAACCGATATGATCGCGCTGTCACGGCAGTTCGAAATGAAAGTTAAGTTTATGGATAACCTTAAAACACTCGGTGAACGCACTGATGCCTTGATGCGCATCAGTTAATTGACTTAGGAGACACAGAACATGCATCCCGCACTTTGGATAAGTAAAACTGGTTTGGACGCAATGCAGACTGATATTTCAGTCATCTCAAACAACCTTGCCAATGCCAGTACCATAGGGTTTAAAAAGACCAGAGCCTCATTTGAGGACTTGTTGTACCAAAATGTTCGTCAACCGGGTTCACAATCGTCAGCGAACAGCACATTACCTAGTGGTTTGATGGTTGGCACCGGTGTAAAGGTTGCCGGAACGCAGAAGAGTTTTACTCAGGGTACGCTGCAAATTACTGATAATTCATTAGACATGGCCGTTAATGGTCGTGGCTTCTTTCAGGTGTTATTGCCTGATGGAACATCAGCTTATACCCGCAACGGTCAGTTTGCCTTAGATGACACAGGCCAGCTCGTGACGAGTGGTAATGGTTATGTTGTTCAGCCAGCAATTACCATCCCGAATGATGCAACTTCACTGACTGTAGGTAGCGATGGTTCATTGTCTATCACACAACAGGGTAATCCAGCACCAACGATTGTCGGAACGGTACAGCTGGCAGATTTCTTGAATCCTATTGGCCTGCAGCCGATCGGAGAGAACCTGTATGTCGAGACACAAGCCAGTGGCGCTCCAACACTGGGCACGCCCGGCCTGGCTGGTCTGGGGTCGCTACTTGGTGGAGCATTAGAGAGCTCGAATGTAAGTGTGGTTGAAGAGCTTGTCGGCATGATTGAGACACAACGGGCATATGAAATGAATGCCAAGGTCATCTCTGCCGTCGACAGTATGCTGTCTTACGTCAACCAGACCCTTTAATTGATACTCGCAGGAGCGTGAGATGAAAGTCATTAACCTACTAATACTGAGTATTCTGGCACTGACAGGTTGTGCTCAGGTGATGCCACCACAACCGAATGATCCTTATTACGCACCAATTATACCAGGAGAGGATCTAGAGCAGACTCAGAAAGTCTCTACTGCCGGGGCATTGTTTCATCAACAGCGCGCCAGTTTCCTGTATTCAGATCGTCGTGCATCACGGATTGGTGATCTGATCACAGTGACATTAAACGAACGCACAAACGCCACTAAGAATGCAGACACGGAAATTAAAAATAATGATAACAATCAATTATCACCAACCATTTCAGGCAGAACCCCGAGTTACGGTGGTAATCCAATCAGTTATAGCTTTGATAAAAGTAAACAGTTCAAAGCCGAGGCTGATACCGCTCAGGCCAACAGTCTTAGCGGCACGATTACAGTAACCGTGGCACAGGTATTACCCAATGGTAACTTACTGGTCAAAGGCGAGAAGTGGCTGACGCTCAATCAGGGTAATGAATACATTCGTTTAACTGGAATAGTTCGTCCAGAGGACATAACAACAGATAACACCATTTCATCGACACGCGTTGCAAATGCGCGCATTAGCTACAGTGGTACGGGCGATTTGGATGAAGCCAACAAGATGGGCTGGTTGTCACGATTCTTTAACAGCAGCTGGTTCCCACTCTAGGAGCACATGATGAATAAAATCTTAAAAGCATTAGTACTGGTCGTGTGTTCATTTAGTTTGCTAACACACGCAGAGCGAATTAAAGATATCGCCGAAATCGAAGGTGTTCGTAGTAACCCACTGGTCGGTTATGGATTGGTTGTTGGACTAGAGGGCACTGGCGAGCAAACGGCTTACACTACTCAGACCTTCAAAACCATGTTAAAGCGATTTGGCATCACATTACCGGCTGATAGTAACCCGAAATTAAAGAATATCGCCGCGGTTGCGGTTCATGCTGAAATGCCGGCCTTTATCAAACCTGGACAGAGTATTGATGTCACAGTATCGAGCTTAGGTGATGCTAAGAGTCTGCGTGGTGGATCATTATTGATGACACCACTGACAGGTATTGATGGTCAGGTTTATGCCATTGCCCAAGGAAACCTGGTAGTGGGTGGTTTCGGTGCAGGTGCTGCAGATGGCTCCAAGATTACTGTGAATGTCCCCACAGTTGGTCGTATTCCCAATGGCGCTATGGTAGAGCGCGAGATCGTTTCAGGATTTGGACTTGATAACCATCTTACATTGAATCTCCATCGCCCTGATTTCACCACAGCAAAACGCGTCGCTGATTCTATCAATCAGGTTGTCGGACCCGGTACAGCCATGCCAATGGATGCGGCCTCGATTAAAGTCAGTGCACCATTAGATAGCTCACAACGGGTAATGTACCTGTCTACCATTGAGAATCTGCCGGTAAGAGAGGCATCAGCACAGGCAAAAGTGGTGGTGAACTCGCGCACTGGAACAATCGTGGTAGGTGAGAATGTGCGTGTTAGTCAGGCTGCAGTAGCACACGGAAATCTGATTGTATCCATTAAAGAAAATGCCGCAGTCAGCCAGCCACAACCGTTCGGTGAAGGCGAAACAGCCATCATCACAGATAGTGATATCAGCATTACTCAGGAGCCAGCTCGCATGTTCTTGATGCAAGAGGGCGTCAAGCTGGAGGATATCGTTAATTCAATTAATGCCGTAGGCACTGCCCCGGGTGATTTGATGGCTATTCTCGAAGCACTAAAAGAAGTCGGCGCTCTAAGAGCTGATTTGGTTGTCATTTAAAGCACAATAAATAGATATGGAACTACAGGCACAAGCACAATCCGCAGTTGAACAGAGTCGCACCTGGCATGACTTGAATAGTCTGTCTAAGTTGCGCTCGCAGGGTGATAGCAAAGAGGCGATCACTGAGGCTGCCAAGCAATTTGAGTCTGTATTTTTCGCCATGATGATGAAATCGATGCGCGATGCATCAAAGGCTATCATTGATAAGCCATTTTTTGACTCACCCTCACTCGACCTGTTTCAGGATATGTATGACAAACAGATCAGTCTGGATATGTCAGATCAAACCGGCTCACGATTGGGACTGGCAGATATTCTGGTTGAGCAGTTAACGCGTGGTCGAGACTTTGAGGAGGCTTCAACTGAGGACCCTTCTGATGATAAGTCATCAGCGGCCGTTAGAAATGGGTCTTTCAGAAGAACAACAGCGGCGCAACCCGTATTGTCGTCACTATTTCCGACTGCTAATTCCAATGAAACGGATAATACAGCAGCCACTAAAGTCTCAGATGAGACATCATTGAATGAGCCCGAATTACACATTGGGACTTTCAATGGTCCCGAAAGTTTAGTTACAGCAGCGCCTACAGAAATGAAAGGCTTAGATTTTAGCTCGCCGGCAGCATTTGTCAGCTCTCTACTACCGATTGCAAAGCAGTATGCGCAAAAGCTGAAAGTTGATCCTAAAGTGCTATTGGCACAAGCTGCACTTGAAACAGGCTGGGGTAAGCATGTTATGCGCACCATCGATGGAATCTCATCAAATAATTTATTTGGTATTAAAGCTGATCGAAGTTGGCAGGGCGATTCGACTTCAGTCAATACGCTGGAATTTGAAGATGGTCAACTACTGCAAACGAAAGCGGCTTTCCGTTCTTACAACAGCCATGAAGAGTCATTTAAGGACTATGTAGAATTTCTAAATAATAGTAGTCGATATCAAAAAGCGCTCACTGCTTCAGAGAATGCCAAAGACTATTTATCAGAATTACAATCTGCCGGCTATGCGACTGATCCGAACTATGCAGACAAGATATATCAAATATATCGTTCAGATACATTAAATGATGCGGTTAACTCAGCACCATTTACAGGTATGAGGTAACAGAATGTCATCAGGAAACTTTTTAAATATTGGCATCTCAGGATTGCTCAGTTCACAAGCTGCAATTACGACAACGTCGAATAATATCGCGAATGTGAATACCGAGGGCTACAGTCGACAATTCGTCGATTTTAGTGCCAATCAGCCTGACTTTTTGGGTGGAAATTTTATCGGTACCGGTGTTCAGGCCTCAAATGTTAAACGAGTATTTGATGAGTTGGCTTTATTTGATCTTCGAGCCAATATTTCGAACTTTAACAGTTTAGACACCTATATCACTCAAGCAGAGCGAGTGGATCGTATAGTCGCCGACCCATCGACGGGATTATCGCCAGCCATTCAGGGTTTTTTCGACGCCATACAGGCAGTAGCAGATGATCCTGCTTCTGTGGCTACCCGACAGTCTGTGTTCAGTCAGTCAGACTTATTGATCGAGCGATTTAAAATTCTGAACAGTCAATTTGTGACACAGCGAGACAGTATCAACGGTGAATTCCGCAACGTAACAGGGCAGGTCACCACACTCGGTCGCTCAATTGCCGAGATCAACTCACAAATTGTATTTGAGTTAGGTAAAAGTGCCAGCGGTGGCCAGCCTAACGACTTACTTGATAAACGTGACACCCTCATTAACAAACTCAGTGAGTTGATTCAAGTTCAAACAATTGAACAGGATGACGGTGCAATCAATGTGTTTATTGGTAATGGCCAAACGTTGGTGATTGGTAATCAGTCCAACACCCTTAGAACAGAATCAAATCCAGAAGATCCTTACAACGTGCAATTAGAGTTGGTAACTGCAGGAACATCGATTCCAGTAACCAATGATCTGACGGGTGGAAAAATAGGTGGCTTGTTACAGTATCGTAATGATCTGCTACAACCTGCGATTAATCGTCTAGGACTGGTATCTTTGGGGCTTATATCAAGTATTAACGCCCAGCATGTCCAGGGTATGGATTTGAATAGTGCCTTAGGCAATAACTTCTTTACAGAACTTAATAGCCCTACATTAGAGCAAGATCGCGTTTTTGCTAACTTCAATAACACTGGTAATGCAAATGTCACCATGACTATAGATGACATTAGTGCCGTGAGTAGCTCTGAGTATCGATTGACGTTTAACTCTGGCACATTCACCATCACTGATTCATCAACTGGACAGGTGGTTGATACGTTTGTCGCACCCGCTGTCCCAGGAGCCTATCAAAATACCTCTCTCGGATTCACACTGAATTTTAACTCAGGTGCTCTGGCTGATGGCGATGCCTATAGTTTATCGCCAACACGTAATGCCGTTGAAAATCTGGAGCGCGCACTGACAGATATCAATCAAATCGCGGTCGCGATACCGGTATCTGCCACAGCAAGTCTTGGTAATAGTGGGTCTGCAGAGATTATCAGTGCTTCAGTTACCGATACATCGAATGCTAGCTTTACTACAACCGCTGGTGCTTTGGCTCCGCCAATTCGTTTTGAGTTTACCTCGGCAACGACCTACGATGTCATATCGAATGATGGCTCGAATACCGTCTTGGCTAGTGGTGTGACTTTTAATGCCAATCAGACAAACAATATGCTGGCTCAGGCTGGATTGGATCTGGGTTACGAAGTCCAGGTTGGCGG
>CAZLIR010000047.1:0-11806 GCA_964559635.1 uncultured Enterobacterales bacterium | reverse complement strand
GGGCCATCACTTCAACACCCGCGCCAATGGCTTCTTGAAATGCTTGAGCATAGGTCGGATCGATATGCTCAGCGACTGAGACCGTTTCAATCCCGGTGTGCTGAACACAGAACAACAAAATCGCCCGATCGCCCTGTTGCACCTGTGCGGTTAATTCCCGCAGATGTTTGGTACCCCGACTAGAGACGGCATCAGGGAAATAGCCACGACCCGAGCCGAAATCCGACTCTAGCAAGGTGACACTTTTCACCTCAACATAGATCGACCGATCATCTTTGCTGAGCAGAAAATCGATACGACTATTCTCACTGCCATACTTCACTTCGGCCTTAAAATCATCATGCTCGAGGGCATCGAAACGTTCAGCCATTAATGCCTCTTTAACCAGGGCATTGGCACGACCGGTGTTGACACCAATGAGTTCACCATCATTAGTCTCGACCAACTCCAGCGTGCAGGGGTATTTTCTTTTCGGATTGTGTGAATCCCAGTACCAGACCTGTTTTACATCATCCAGACAGTGTCGCATCGAGCCAGTATTGGGGCAGTGAATCGTCATCACCTGACCATCCGGCATAGCAATGTCAGTCAGAAAGCGTTTATAGCGTTTGATCAGGGGCGCGGATTGTAGTGGCTGTTCGAACTTCATAATACATGTCGGTAATGCAATTGCGCTAAGTGTACCGAATTCATCTCAGTTTGTGTTGTTATTGTGTTAATTAATCAAGAGGTCATTTATCTAGTGTTAGTTATCTAGTGGTGAATGCGATATTTTCTCAGTGACCAAACAGACAGCAGTTTTAAACAGGCGGGAATAAAGGCATAGATCAGTGTTAACCAGAGCGGGTTGATCGCTGATGCGGTGTCTTGTATCGGAGCAGCCTCGGCTGTCGACACACCGGTTGCGGTTGATAAGAATGTACCGGCATCCAAGAGCGGGAAAGCAATACCTATAGCAATGGCAAAGGTTAATTTTGAGGTCGTGCCCCAAACCGCATAGTAAACGCCAGTTCGACGTGAATTATTATCCTGCTCATCCTGATCGACCAAATCAGCCAGCATGGAGGGTGGCAGATTAAGATCAGCACCTGCCATTAGGCCGGTGATGATGGTGATCCAAACGAATAGAGTGACATTGGATTGATCAACAAACACCGTACCCATAAACACGATAGCGGCCACTGACATCGCCACACGCCAGCAGTTCTCTTTGCCCCATTTGTTACCAGCCCAACCCCAGATGGGGATGGTGATGGCTGCCATTAAAAAATACAGCACCAGCAGGGGACCGACCATATCGGGTGCTTTGAGTACATGGGTACAAAATAGAATAAACAATGTGGCCGGTAAGGCATTTGCGACACCATTGACCAATTGACTGAAGATAAGGGTGTTAAACAAACTGCCGCTCTTGAACACCTTAAAGGCTGATGTCAGGCGTGTTTGCTCTGGTACATTTTCTGTGTGGTTGGGAACCGTGTAGATAAAGACAAGGGAGATGACAAAACTCACCGCCGCCAGACTGATACTCAGTTCAATAGTATCGGCGATATTGTTATCGGTGATGATCAGAGTAGGTAATATCAGGGCCGCCAATGACCCGAGTAGGCCAAATATAGCTCTACTTGAGGTAAATCGTGTGTACTGGTTATATCCCGATTGAATCTCCGCGCCCCAGGCATAATAGGGAACGATTAATGCGGTTCCGGCGATGTACCACAGTGACAGCATGGCAAATAACAACACCGGCGTGTACGGTATGAACAACAGGCCATAAAAGATCACCAGAAAGATCGGTGTACCAACAACCAGCCAAATGCGTCGCTTACCAAGCCGCTCTGGCGTCCGGTCCGACCAGTAACCAATCAGCGGATCGCTAATGGTATCGACCAGTCTGGCGAGCAGAAATATCACGCCAATCAGAGTAAAGCTCAAACCACTGGTTTGCGACAAATAGGTCGGTAGGTACACCTGCATCGTGAGCAGGGCAATGGCCGCCGGGAAGGCGAATAGACCATATCTTATGAGTGTAAATATGCCAGACATACACACCTGTACGAATCTGTGATCAAGCTAGATAACATTTCACGATTGGCTTTGTCATTAGCAACAGCAATGTGCTAGCCTCACCAGATACGATTAACTAAATTTGAGCCTATGCAAAATTCACTCACAATCAATCTGTCGCACAGTTCAGCCGATGAGTCGTGGTCAGAGCACACACTTTATACCCAACAAGATAACCGCATCACCATCCACACGCCTGATACCGATAACGCGCTTGTGCGTATCCAGAAGGCTGGCCGTCAATTGGCAGCCAATGGTCTGTTGCAACCACACCTCGAGGGACCTGACTGGGGTATTGAGGAACAATGGGCGTTCGCACAGGGATACTATTCACCGCAACACCGTGAGGCGCCACTGTGGGCCGCTGAAGATCCTGAGGTTGTGCATGAGTTACAGAGTCGCTTTATCGCCTCTGACTGGGTGAGAAATATCATGAATACCAGTCCTGAGGACCTGTCACCTGAGGAACTCATTACTCAGGCTGCGCGCTTTTTAAGTTCAGCTTCTGATCACATTCGCTACGAGTACATTGTTGGGGAAGACCTGCTAAAGCAGGGTTATGTCGGCACCTATCATGTTGGTCGAGGCAGTGATCGGCCGCCTGCAGCGCTGGTGCTTGATTATCTGCCTGATGGCGATGACACATTACCGATCTCGGTTGGACTGGTAGGCAAGGGGATCACCTTTGACAGCGGTGGATACAGTATTAAAACATCCGAGGGCATGTTAGCCATGAAGCATGACATGGGCGGGGCTGCCTATCAGGTCGGCGCCTTATGGCTGGCCATCAGACGCGGCTTAAAAAAACGCGTTCGGCTTTATTTGTGCTGTGCTGAAAATCTGATCAGTGGTCATGCCTACAAGCTAGGCGATATTCTGCGCTATCCAAACGGCACTTCAGTGGAGATCGTAAATACGGATGCCGAGGGGCGTCTGGTTATGGCCGATGGTCTGCACAAGGCGACAGTCGATGACATACCAGTCATCATCGACGCCGCAACCCTCACAGGAGCGGCCCATGTTGCGGTCGGTAATGAGTACAATGCGCTGTTCTCAATGGATGATGAGCTGGCCAATACTGCCCTTGTCTGTGCCAGAGAGGAGTCTGAAGGACTGTGGCGTCTGCCACTCGAACCGTTTCATCGAAACAAGTGTCCATCACCATTTGCTGATACTGCCAATTCAGTTGCCACCAAGGGCGGAGGTGCAGGAGGTGCGAGCAATGCAGCTGGCTTCCTGTCCCGGTTCGTCTCCGATGATGCCCAAGGCTGGTTACACTTCGATCTGTCGGCCGCATTCTATGGTAAAGATATGGCGGCCTGGTCTGCAGGTGGCACAGCGATGGGCATTCGCACCATCGCCAGAGTGATCAGTCATAGCTGATTAATCGAGTTTGGCTAATACACGTGACGCGGCTTCAATGGTCGCGTCGATGTGGCTATCCTCATGCGCAATGCTGATAAAGCCGGCCTCAAAGGCAGAGGGTGCCAGATAAATTCCTTCCTCGAGCATGGCGTGATAGAAGGTTTTGAAGCGTTCCATATTACAGGCTGAGACTTGCTCAAATGTTGTCACATGCTCTGCCTCGGTGAAGAAAAAGCCAAACATACCACCAACCTGATTAAAGCTCATGGGAATGTTATTGAGCTCAGCAGCCTGTTTCAGTCCCGCGATCAGTCGTTGTGTTTTTGCTGTCAGTCGTTGGTGAAAGCCCGGTGCTTTGAGTAGCGTCAAACAGGCAATGCCCGCAGCCATGGCGACCGGATTACCGGATAAGGTACCGGCCTGATATACCGGGCCTACAGGTGCCAGATAGTCCATGATCTCGGCCTTACCACCGAACGCTCCGACCGGCATACCTCCACCGATTACTTTACCTAGCGCGGTTAAATCCGGTGTTACACCATACATTTCCTGAGCACCTCCGAGTGCGACACGAAATCCAGTCATTACCTCATCAATGATCAATAAGCTCCCGTACTCGTCACACAGACTACGCAGTCCGGGTAGGAAATCCGGCTCTGGGGGGATGCAGTTCATGTTGCCCGCTACCGGCTCGACAATAATACAAGCAATATCCTCAGGATGCTGTTCGAAAAGGGTCTTAACTGAATCGAGGTCGTTATAGGTCGCAGTCAGCGTATGCGCCGCCAGATCAGCAGGTACACCAGGGGAATTAGGCTCGCCCAGTGTTAAGGCACCAGAGCCAGCTTTCACCAGTAATGAATCCGCATGGCCATGATAGTTACCTTCAAACTTAAGCAGCTTATCCTTGCCGGTAAATCCGCGAGCCAGACGGATGGCACTCATGGTCGCTTCGGTACCAGAGTTCACCATGCGTACCTTCTCGATGGCAGGCATGATGTCACAAATGAGTTCAGCCATTTCAATTTCGATTTCTGTCGGAGCGCCGAAGCTCAGTCCATTACGTGCCGACTCAATCGCTGCGTTTAGAATGTCAGGATGATTATGACCGTGAATCATCGGACCCCACGAACCAACGTAGTCGATGTACTGCTTGTCTTCACTGCTAACAATATAAGGCCCATTAGCAGTTTTAATGAAGACCGGATCACCACCCACACCGTTAAAGGCGCGCACGGGTGAATTGACACCGCCTGGAATGGATTGTCTTGCACGCAGAATTAAATCAGCAGATAAACTCATGAAAACCTCAAAATTCGTTAAATATGATTAGGAATGTTGCCAGGGATAATTCGTTTGAAATTGCTCAACCTGATCTTCAACACCTAATATGAGTGTAAAGAGTGCCATTCGTACCAGAACGCCATTATCGGTTTGCCGGAAGATGGCCAGATTAGGGTTATTATCCAGATCTGTATCCAACTCATTGGCATCACTACGAGAGTCTCTTGGCAATGGATGCATCAGCACAGTGTTAGGCTGACAGAATTGCGAATAGGCATATTGATTAATACGGAATGCACCGCGGTATTTGTTAGCCTCGGCTGTTGATGAAAAACGCTCTTCCTGAATACGGGTCTGATAAACGATATCAACTTCCTCAAGCCCCATGTTCAAGTCATCAGTCTCGATAACTTCATGACCAGCATCAATCAACATCTCAATAATCTCTACCGGCATTTGTAATTCTTTCGGTGACACAAGACGTACGGTGATATTGTCATACAAGCAGATCAGTTTACACAGGGAGTGCACTGTGCGACCGTATTTCAAGTCACCCACCATGCTGATCGCCATACCATCGACAGCACGTTCATAGCGCGCCAATTCATTTCTCATGGTGTAGAGATCCAACAATGCCTGACTTGGATGCTCGTTACTGCCATCGCCAGCATTAATCACCGGTACCCGGCTCGATTTGGCAAACTCAGCTACTGAGCCCTCGGTCGGATGACGCATCACAATAATGTCTGAATAACCTGACATGACCCGGGCAGTGTCTTTCAATGACTCGCCTTTGGATAGTGCAGAGGCTTTCTCACCAACGGTTTCCCGAACGTTGCCACCCAAACGGTTAAAGGCACAGCCAAAACTGACCCGTGTTCGTGTACTGGCCTCAAAAAACATATTACCCAGTATCGCGCCTTTGAGCACATCGCAGCCTTTTTCCCGCGAAGCATAGGGGGCCATTTGATCGGCAACCGCCATGATTTTCTCCACTGCCGGACGATCAAATTGATTGATAGAGAGGATATGTTGGCCTTTGAAATCCATAGAAAACGGTTCCTGTTACAACTGTGCAGATTGTGCGCCTGCAGGGCCTTTAAATCAAGTTAAAAGGGCTTAACGACGGCCAAAATTACGATCAATATCATGGGGATGGTGGGTACCTCATTAATCATTCGGTAAAAGCGCTCCGGACGACGATTGTTATCCGCGGCAAACACCTTCAAAAGATGTCCGCAATACCAATGAAACCAGATAACCACCGCTACCAGTGCCAATTTTAATTGTAGCCAGGTCCACTGCATGATGACCTCAAAGCCATAGATACCAATCAGCCAGAATCCCAGACCAACCGCTAAAATACCACTCGGAGTCGTGATGTAATAATAGAGTTTATGCTCCATTATTTTGAAGCGTTCATTACTAATTTCATCGTTACAGCCGGCATGATAGACATACAGCCTCGGTAGGTAAAAAAGGCCGGCAAACCAGGTAATAATAGTGATTAAATGAAATGCTTTAATCCACAACAACATGTCATTTTCCCGTCGATAGTATGGTCTGTACTCTACCACGACTATGGGTGTTGTTAAATTGTTATTCTGCGCTACTTTATATACTATGCCGCTTGGAGAATTAAAAAATTATTATGTCGAGTCCTGAGTACATTGTCACAGAAAAATGGTCCACCAGTCGCTATGCTATAACGGCTGTTACTGGTGTATTGGTGTTTTTGTTGGTAGCGGCGATTGGCTACTATATGGGTAATCGTCATAGCGTTCATTTAATTGCAGAGAATGACCAACTGAATCAGGATATCGTCAATTTAAATACCAGCCATGCGGCGCTCGAAGAAAAGCTTGTCATGCAGGAGCAAATCAACAAGGTTGAGCAGGCCGCCAATGCCGAAGCGGGCCAGTCGCTGGACAGTCAAATGCTCAAAATCAGAGAACTTGAGCGGGAATTGACTTTTTATCGTAACATTCTGGCTCCCGGAGAATCGGCCAAGGGGTTGCAGATTTCACAATTTGTGCTGACGACCACTGGACCGGGGTCGGCCAATTGGCAAGTCAGCCTGCTACAAGCCGGTTCACAGGGCAACATGATGCAAGGTCTGGCAACGGTAGAGCTGATTTATCTACTCGATGGTCAAGAGCAGCGCATGGAGGTTATGAACAGCAGTGGGAATCGCGAATTTGGCTTCAAATTTCGCTACTTCCAACACCTGACTGGGGTGATTGACCTGGCAGATAATATAACGCCCATTGCCCTCGAAGTGCGAGCAAGGCAATACGGCACAAATTCAGTATCAATTACAAAGAGGTTACACTGGTCGTCGACCAACGAACAAGGAATTGCAAATGTGGGGCAGTAAAGCGAACAAAAAAACCGTCAAGCCAAAATCTGGTGCTGCGGACACGCTGATCACAGCAGAAACCAAAATCTCCGGTGATATTAGTTTTACCGGTGTGCTATTCATTGACGGCATCGTGCATGGCAATGTGAATGCCGAGTCAGGAAGTCATTCCATGGTGACGATTGGTTCACAAGGCCATGTCGAAGGTGAGATCAGGGTTCCGCAAATCAATATTTATGGCTATGTGAACGGTGATGTCCATGCACTGGAATCACTGAACCTTTACAAGGAGTCAGTGGTCGAGGGAGATGTTTATTACCACCTCTTGCAAATGGCCATGGGCTCGACAGTGAATGGTAAATTAGTGCGCAGAGACGGCAGTCGCAAACTACTCGACCATAAACCCGATGATAGAGCCGCTCAACGTGCCGCAAAGGTAGCCAAAGTTAAACAAGAGCTGGAAAATACTGATACTGAATGAGCTTGAACTTTATTGAATCATGCCCATTATATGCTCAGAACAGTCATGTTAGAGAGAGATAGGAATGAATCAGGCTGCATCGCCAATCCAAGTCACTGATGCTGCGGTCAGACGCGCACAGGTGCTGATCGAGGAAGAACAAAATCCGGAGCTGAAATTGCGTGTGTTTGTCACAGGCGGCGGTTGCTCTGGCTTTCAGTATGGCTTTAGTTTTGATGAGAACAAAAACGACGGCGATATGGAAATCAATCAGGAGGGTGTTCAGATCCTGATAGACCCTATGAGTTTTCAATATCTCATGGGTGCGGAAATCGACTATCTGGAAGGCTTACAAGGCGCCCGATTTGTGATTAACAATCCGAACGCCAAAACAACCTGCGGCTGTGGTGCTTCATTCACCGTCTAACGACTAGGCACCACCTCTGCCTCTTCACCGATTCCGAACCACTCTTTAAAATCCAATAGCAACAAGTACAAGCACGGGATCAGGAACAGTGTGATCACGGTAGCAAAGATGATCCCAAAGCTCATGGATATCGCCATTGGTATCACAAACTGCGCTTGAGTACTCGTCTCGAGCATAATCGGTAGTAGTCCGCCTGCAGTCGTCAGTGAGGTCAGGATAATGGCTCGGAAACGGGCCGTACCTGATTGAATGACGGCATCAAAGCGATTCAATCCTTCCTGCCGTGCCTTGTTAATGAAGTCCATCATAATCAGACTATCATTCACAACCACACCGGCTAGTGCAATCAGGCCGAACAGCGACATCATGCTGACCGCTTTACCAAATACGATATGGCCTACAATTGCACCAATGAGTCCAAATGGGATCACTGACATGATGATAATCGGCTGGCTGTAAGAGTGCAACGGGATGGCGATCAGCGCATAAATCAGAAACAGGGCAATCACAGAAGCCACTAAAATATTTTTCAGCAGTTTTTGCTCTTCCAGACTCGCACCTTCAAGCTCAAAGTCGACTCCTGAATATTTAGCCACTAACTCTGGCATAAAGTCCGCGCGAATCTCCTGAATCACCTTGGCTGGCTCAATGAGTGCCAGATCCGCATCGGCAGTGACCGTGATGGCACGTTTTCTATTCTCGCGAACAATGGTCGAGTAACTGGTGCCGACCTCAACATCAGCCACGGAAAAGAACGGTACTTCCGTACCGCCGGGGGTGCGAATGTACATTTGTTCAAGATCGGCAATCGAGCGGCGTTCTGTGAGCGGGTAGCGCACCATCACCCGAATTTCATCTTTGCCACGTTGAATACGTTGTGCTTCCTCACCATAGAACGCTTGTCGCACTTGACGACCTAAATCTGATTGTGTCAGACCAAGAGCCTCGGCTTCGGGGCGAATGGACAACTGAATTTCTTCTGCGCCAGAACTAAAACTGTTACGAATATCAAAGACGCCATTGTACTCAGTGAGTTTTTCCTTCAACTCGTCTGCTGCTTTTTCAAGGGCATCATAATTGTTGCCGGTCAGACGGAAAGAGATCGGCGAGCCGCCACCGATATTCATGCCGCTACTGAAGCGTAGCTCTCTGGCACCGGGTATCTCGCCCACGCGCTCACGCCACTCTGTCGTAATGTCATCGGGTACCACCGTTCTGGCATCGGACTTGGTTAATTCCAGCATAATGGTGCCGGCTGTATCGCCATTGGTGAATAGCATTATGTAGTTAATGGGCGCTTCACCAGCGGAATTTTGATTCTGCAGGTCTTTGTTCAAATCTAAGGCAGCCTGTTCAATCTGATCCAGCGCCTGATTACGCACTTGCGGTGACGTGCCAGATTGCATGCTGAAATTAGCGATAATAAATTCACCCGGCACATCGGGGAATATTACGAAGCGTACCGAGCTCTGCATTAAACCAAATACAACCAATAGTGCTGCCAGAAACAGGCTGACCGTAATCCCGCGGACATCTATGGCACGCTTAAGTGTCCGCTTGTACGGACCGTGAATGAAGCGCTGTAATTGATTTTGAAAGCCACGCTGAAATCGCTGCATCGCGCGTACCGGTCGCTTATAAAACGGCATGTGCGTATAGGGCTTATAAAGCTCTTCATCCGGGATATGTTCGATTTTGGCATGTGCTAAGTGTGCCGGAAGGATCAGCTTGGATTCGATTAACGAGAAAACCAACGCAAGAGCAACGACCATGGACAAAGCCTCGAAGAATGGCCCGGCAATACCACCCACAAACAACATGGGTGCAAATGCCGCGATGGTTGTCAGCACACCAAAAGTTGCAGCGATCGCAACTTTATTAGCCCCTTTGATCACATTATCTAGCGACTTACCATCCTTGCGGATCTTACTGTAGATACTCTCGCCGATGATAATGGCATCATCGACCACGATCCCCAGAACCAAGATAAAGCCAAACAAACTGATCATATTAATAGTGACCGGGAAGGGACCGACAGGCATCAAAGACACAGCGCCTAAGAAACATATCGGAATACCGACAATGACCCAAAAGGCCACTTTCAGTCTCAGGAACAAGGTCAGGATCAGAAATACTAACAGGGCACCCTGAAGCATATTTGAGATCATCATATCCAGACGACCTTTGAGATAAAACGACCGGTCACCCCAGACATCAAGTTTTAAGCCATCGGGCAGAGTCGCCTGTTTCTTTTCAATGTAGGCGCGAACTTGCTCGGAGGTTTTAATTTCGTTTTGATCACCAATAGCCACTACCTCGACCGTGGCAGTGGTCTTACCATTGAATCGCGAGAAACCCGATGTCTCGACAAAATCATCGCGAATGTTGGCGATATCAGAGATGGTGAGTCGAGTGCCATCCGCGAATGTTCGCAGAACAATGTCACCGAAATCATTACCTGTGTATGCCTGTCCCTTGGTTCTAAGCAAGATATCGCCGCCATCGGTCTTAATGACTCCACCGGGGATGTCCAACGATGAGCGATTAATGGCATTGGAGACATCACTCATGGTTAAGCCGTATTTACGCAGTGTATCTTCTGTTACCTCAACACTGATCTCATAACTTCGGTCGCCTAAAATACGCGCTCGGTTAACCTCCGGCAGACGCACTAAATCGTCTCTTACCTGCTGCGAGATCTCCTTGCGAGTGCGTTGGTCCATGTCACCATTAATGTTGACGTACAGCACACCCTGCTGAATGAGTTGTTTCGATATAACCGGTTTTTCTGTCTGGGCCGGGAAAGTGAAGATGGTATCAACCTGATTTTTCACCTCGCTCAACACCTGATTCATGTCAAAATCGGAATTGACCTCCAGAATGACCCTGCCTGAACCCTCATTGGCAAACGAGCTGATTTTATTAATGCCCTGAACATTCTGAACCGCTTCCTCGATCTTAATAATCACACCCTCTTCAACTTCCTGAGGTGCTGCGCCACGATATGGGACGGTAATCTGGATGTTGTTCAACTCAAAATCCGGCATTGTCTGTTGGCGGATAGAGAAGGCCGAAAACAAGCCGTAGATAATAATAATGGCCATTAATAGATTAGCGGCCACGGGATTACTGGCAAACCAGGCTATCAAGCCCTTCTGCGTTGTCATCTGTTTAGTACCCATTGTTTGTCGTCCGAAAATTATCCGTTAATAGTTACTGCGCTGAGCCAGCATCTGTTGTACGTACCCGCATGCCGTTGATGGGTGATTCGATAGCGGTAAGAATGACCCGCTCACCTTCAACAACGCCTGCATCTATATACGCATAAGTCTTGTCTGTGTATAACACCGAGATATCACGTATTCTCAACTTGCTGTCAGCATCAACAATCATGAGCTGATTTTGACCACGCAGTGTTTCACGCGGTACTCTCATCAGATTATCCATCGTTACACCCGCAATCTCAGCCGTGACATAGGTTCCCACTGGCAGGATTGCGCTATCTGTTGCGACCAGGGTTTGATTGGTTCTGTAGGGGTCAATGATTTGCGCCACGGCGAAAGTCACCCGACTGTTCTCATCAACGATGCCCTCAGTGCGAATAATCTTAGCTGACCAACGAGTTAATTGGCCTTTTTGTACTGCCGACAGCGTGACACTCGGTAAAGAATCATAGTCCGTGGTTTGCATCTGATACGCCGGCAAATCCAGAAATGATAAATCGCGGTCGGTGAGAGGGAGACGGACTTCAGCAGTATCCACAGCAAAGGTCACAGCCAGTCGGCTACCGGGATTGACATATTGCCCCAGATCGGCGGTTTTCTCTCGGACAATTCCCTTATAG
>CAZLIR010000046.1:0-11958 GCA_964559635.1 uncultured Enterobacterales bacterium | reverse complement strand
GCCAGATCTGATTGTTTTAGATTGGATGATGCCTGGTGAATCCGGTATTCAAACGCTTAAGAGAATTAGAAATGATGATGTGCTCTCTGATATACCCATCATGATGCTCACAGCTCGGGTAGAAGAATCAGATAAAGTCAATGGCTTAGACAGTGGCTGTGATGATTACATGACTAAGCCAGTTGCAATTCGTGAATTTTTATCAAGAATAAAAGCACTGCTCAGAAGGCATAACTCGACACATGATGATAATATTATCGAGGCGTATGGTATAAAGCTTCATCTCAATAGCCATCAATTGTGTATTGACGATAAGTTTGTTTCGATTGGTGGTGCTGAATTCAATCTCTTGAAGTTTTTTCTTACGCATAAAAATAAGGTCTACTCGCGTGCTCAGTTACTGGATTTCGTCTGGGGGCAGGGAGTATATCTTGAGGAGCGTACGATAGATGTTCATGTATTGCGCTTGAGAAAAATCCTCAAGCCATATCAAAAAGATGAATATATGAGAACAGTTCGAGGTATGGGTTACATGTTTTCGGATGGTCATTTCAATTAAAATGTCCAACCAATCCAGAGGCTTTGATTTTCTATGAATTCAGCTTGGTCTATAGAACTTACGAGACTTCTAGCCGTTATATCATCAGCAATATTATTCGGTATCACTACGGACTTTCCTTATGTGTCACTAGTCGTTCACTTTGTGCTATATATAGTCTGGATATTCATTCAGGTTAAGGGGTTAGAAGAGTGGATTAGTCGAGGTACAAAGCGCAAAGATGCCCCTGATAACACAGGTATTTGGCAACGCATGGTGCAGAACCTCTATCGAGCTCAGCGGACTCATACCAGTCGTAAAAAGCAACTGGCATCCTTGGCAAACTACTATCAAGCAGTGATGCGTGCGTTACCTAACGCTACAGTTGTCATTAATTCTGATAAAGAAATTGAATGGGCCAACAAAGCATCACAAAAATTACTTGGAATCAATCCGGCGAAAGACGTTGGCCAAAGGGTTGATAACATTATTCGCATTCCTGAATTAGAGAAATTATTTAATTTTGAGTCACCCGATCAGCGAATTCTTGTTGACTCACCGATCAACCCGAGTTTAGTGCTAAGTATTAGACTACTAGAGTATCAAGAAGGTAGTAACTTGCTTATTGCACAGGACATTAGCCACCGAGTTGCAACTCAGAAACTTCGCAAAGCATTTATTGCTAATGCCTCCCACGAACTCAGAACACCACTGACTGTGATTCTAGGATACCTTGAGATGCTAGATGACGATGAGGAGTTACCTCAGACAGTATCAAAAGTTGTCGAGCACAGCTATGAACAAGCAAAGCGCATGGATGGTATTCTCGATAATTTGCTTCTGCTGTCCAAGCTTGAGGGCAGAACAAATGACAAATCCTCTGGTGAATTAATCGATGTCAAAGATATGCTGCATCTGATTGTAAGTGATTTTAAAGTCAGTTCTAGTAAGACTAAACATGAATTCATCATAGATGCCTGCGAACATAAATTGAAGATTATCGAAACTGACCTATACAGTGTTTGCCAGAATTTAATCAGCAACGCAATAAAATACAGCCCTGAGAAGAGTAAAGTAACTATTACATGGCAGGTAGATGAGGCGGGTTTTGGTTGTTTATCAGTCACAGACGAAGGCCCAGGTATCCCGCAAGAGCATATCAACAGACTTACAGAGCGTTTCTATCGAGTTAACAACTCTACCGCTCAAATCAGGGGTACTGGCTTGGGACTATCAATCGTCAAGCACATACTTGATAACTTTGATGGTTATCTGGAAATTCAAAGTACAATAAATCAAGGTTCAACGTTCAAGGCATGCTTTCCTGCCTACCGGTTAGTCAACTCTGAGGATTAGCCAATTTCTAACTTGGTCATAGACCAGTCATATTCATGTCATTTTCGTGACACATTACGCCATCAATATTCAACTCCAATCATACAACCATAAATCTATTGTAAACCGGAGTAACAGAATGAAGCTTAGAAACGCTGCTGTGTCTTGGACAATCTTGAGTTCACTGATACTGGCTGGATGTGGTGGAGATATCAACATCAATGAAGGTGATATTACAACTAGCACTACTACCAATACGACAATCAATAACCCACCTCCAAGTGGTGGTGGAGGCTCAGGTGGTGGTGATGACACACCTCCTCTAGCCGGAACAGAGGACCCATTCCTCTCCAATCAAGTTTCAAATGCTCTTGGTGTCGACATTCAAGTTCGTGCACTAACAGGCGTACTCTCAGACAATGATGATGACGGCCGTATTCAACTCACTAATGATACGATCTGGGCGCTTAAGGGTCCTGTTTTTGTCGGCAATGATAAAGCGGATAGCACAGTCCTAGAGATTGAGGCTGGTACAATCATCTTTGGATCAGAGGGTGCTGACTATCTCGTAGTGAGTCGTGACTCTCAGATCGAAGTGAATGGCACAGCTGCTGAGCCAGTCATTATGACTTCATTGAATGATGTGCTTGGTGATCAAGTCGGTGCTGGTCAGTGGGGTGGCTTAGTTATTCTGGGTAATGCTCCATCAAACAAATGTCCAGCGACTGGCGATTGTGCACTTCAGATTGAGGGGGCACAGGAAGGTGCTGTATTCGGCGGTACTGACTCAGCAGACGATTCAGGCTCTATAAACTACCTCGTACTGAAGTATGCTGGATTTGAAATTGCACCTGATAATGAATTAAACGGTGTAACATTCGGTGGTGTTGGCTCAGGCACTGAAGTCAACTATCTACAAGTCCATAGCAATGCAGATGATGGCGTAGAATTCTTCGGTGGTAATGTCAATGTCAAATATCTCGTACTTACGGGTAACCAAGACGACAGCGTAGACTGGGACAATGGCTTCCAGGGTAAACTGCAATATGTATTTATCCAGCATGATCGTGCAGACGGTGACGCAAACCGCGCCATTGAGGCCGACAATGATGGTTCTACTCCGGATAAAACACCACAATCAAACCCAATGATTTCTAACATGACCATTATCGGTAATAACTTCGATGGTGAAAATGATTCTGAGGGTGTATATCTTCGTGAAGGTACTGGCGCGCAAATTTACAACATGGTCGTAACAGGCCCATCAGGGATGGGTGAATGTTTAGAGGTAGAAAACATTCCTGAATCACAAGCAAATCTTGGTGACGGCACGATCACTATCTCTAATTCAGTGATGGCTTGCTCAAACGGCGAGAATTTCAGAGCTGATACTGCCAACGGCGCTGTAGATCTGGAAGATTGGTTCTTAAACAGTCAATCAGCCAACAGCGTTCTTGAGTCAGCTAGTTTAAATAATGACGGCTCTCCAACTTCTGGTAGCCCATTATTGGGTGCTGGCACTGATGCATCTGCGGTTGACAGTTTCTTTGATGCCACAGACTATATCGGCGCTTTAGGTGCTTCTGACGACTGGCGTCAAGGTTGGGCCTTTGGATTCGGCGGCGGCACTGTTGGTGTTGTTCAATCTGTGTCCGGATGTCCAGCAGGGACGTTTGCTATTGCTCCAGTAGACGGATCAACAAACACTTGCGAAGTTTCTGGTCAGTTAACAAGTGATCTGACGTTAACTGCGGGCAACATCTACTCACTATCAGGTGCCGTATTTGTCGGTGGTGATAATACCGACAGCGCGACATTAACAGTAGAGGCTGGTGTAACTGTTTATGGTGCTTCAGGTAACGACTACCTAATCATCAGCCGTGGCTCACAAATCGATGCTCAAGGTACCGATACAGCGCCGGTAACATTCACTTCAAAACAAGCAGTGCAGGGCGGCTTGGATGCCGGTGCGCCAGGACAATGGGGTGGAATGGTTATCTTAGGTAATGCACCATCAAATAAGTGTCCGTCGACAGGTGATTGTGCGCTTCAAGTTGAAGGTGTTCAAGAGGGTGCTGTGTTTGGTGGTACAGATACTGCTGATAATTCTGGCACACTGCGTTATGTCCGAGTGATGCACGGTGGCTTTGAAATCGCACCTGACAATGAATTGAACGGAATTACGTTCGGTGGAGTTGGTTCAGGTACAACTGTTGAATATCTGCAGGTCCACAAGAATGCCGACGATGGTGTCGAATTCTTCGGTGGTAATGTTGATGTGAAATGGTTGGTACTGACTGATATTCAGGATGATGCTGTAGATTGGGATAACGGTTATCAGGGTCGTATGCAATACATCCTAATTCAGGCAGCGCAGGATGACTCTGATGCGAATCGTGCATTTGAGACTGACAACGACGGTTCAACACCCGACAAACAGCCTCAGTCAAACCCAACTGTGTCTAATGTAACCATCATTGGCAACAACTTCGACGGTGAAAATGACTCTGAGGGTGTTTACATGAGAGAGGGTACCGGTGGTCAACTTTCTAACTTCATCATTACAGGTCCAGCCGGAATGGGTGAATGTTTTGAGGTTGAAAACGTTGCAGAGTCACAAGCTAACCTTGGTGATGGCACTATCACGTTCACTAACTCAGTTATCGCATGTGAAAATGGCGAGAACTTTAAAGCAGACACAGCGAATGGTGCAATTGACCTCGAAAATTGGTTCTTGAATACACAGACAGGTAATGCCGTTGCTGTTGATCAAGCGTCAGTTTTAGATGGAATCTATTCTGCACAAACTTCAGTAACTCCAAAAGACTGGTCTGGCAACACATTCTTCGACAACGTTGACTTTGTTGGAGCTGTAAGTGCTGCTGCTGACTGGACAGCTAATTGGACTGTTGGTCTTCAGACCGCTACTAAGTAAGTAAGCTAGCATGCCAGAGTTTATAAGCTCTGGCATGTATCTCTCATAGACCTATCCAGCGCGCTGTGTAGGTCTATCAATGTAGATATACAGAGTTAATTATGAGGTTAAACATGAAAGAGCCTGTGTGCAGGTTAGCACTTAACCCAATAGCTATGGCATTGTGCATCGCAATGAGCACGAACCTAGTTATGGCGCAAGAAGCGGACAATGGTGAATCAGAAGATGACACCATAGAAGAAGTAGTAGTTTCGGGAACACGCTTAAAAGGCACTGCTACAGCCGTTTTAGAAGAAAGAAAAAATCAAGCATTCGTATCAGATATACTAGGTGCCGATCAGATTAGTAGAACTGGTGACAGTGATGCTGCCTCAGCATTACGACGAGTGACTGGTCTCACCTTAGTTGATGGTAAATTTATCTATGTGAGAGGTTTAGGTGAACGCTATTCATCTACTCAGCTTAATGGCGCTGCGGTTCCTAGTCCAGACCCGACCAGAAATGTTATTCCGCTGGATTTATTTCCATCTGACATCATAGAGAGCTTGTCAGTACAAAAAGCATACTCACCATCAATGCCTGCGTCGTTTGGTGGTGGTAATGTAGATATACGGCTCAAGTCAATACCAAATCAGTACATTATGAGTATGTCTGTCAACCTCGGTAGTAATACTGATAATTTTGATGACGCCTATTTTTATGCTGGTGGTGGTAGTGATCGTCTGGGAGAAGATGATGGAACTCGTGCAGCACCAGCAGCGATTGCACAACGTTGGGCAAATAAAGATTTTCTAGATAACCTGTCTCAGGCTGAGGCATTAGAGTTATTGGGTTCTCTCAACAGAAACTATGACCCAATATTAGACTCAGTTAGTCCGGATGTTGGATTTAATTTTGCAACCGGTAACAACTTCGACTGGACTGATGATCTAACTGCAGGATTTTTATTGACCATTGGCTATGATGCAGACACGCAAGTTTCTGATGAATTCGTAGGTGAGCAACCACAGAGAAATGGTGATGAAATTATCAATGTCCGCTTCTTTGACGAAATTTCATCTACTGAGCAAACAGTGAAATGGTCGACTATGCTCAATTTTGGTTTGAACTACCAAAATGAACATCGTATTGATTTTAGCTCTATCGTTCTTAACGATACTCGTGATCAGATTACTGACAAAATCGGTAACTCAAATAATATTCAGTTGATCGATAATCAAAGAATCCGTCAATTCGATGTGATCTATGAAGAACGAAAGATGTTTGCTAACCAGGTGCGTGGCTCTCATGCATTTCCACAATTCGACTATGCAGCTATCGACTGGAATTACTCTAGAGCAAGATCGTCTCGTAATGCCCCAGGTAATGTGACTGCGCGTTTTCTACTTGATGATAACAATCTTGATGGAATTTATGATCGTCAGAATGAAAGCAGTTTAACAAATGCAACAACAGCTGGCAGATACACCTTCCAGGATCTCTATGACCTTGTTGAGAACTTCCAATATAAACTTAACCTTCCTGTGACGTCAGAAAACTGGGAAATGGAAGTAAACTTTGGCGGTAATTTTGTTGATAAGTTACGACGTGCTGAAAACAGACGTTTGGATATTAATACACGTGCATTTGAGAACTCTAGTGACTTATCTGGCTACTTATTCTCTGACATACTAAGTGATGACGCACTCAGTAACTCTGTTTTTAATAGCACACCGATACTTCGCGACACAACTATCGCAGGTGATGATTATACTGCAGCACAGAAAATTAATGCTTATTTCCTAGAGGCAGACTTTTTCTACAATAATCAATGGCGTGTCAGTGGTGGCATACGCTGGGAAGATTTTCGTCAAGTGGTTGTACCTTTTGACCCTCGTACTAACCAGATTGACATTGCCGATGGCGTGGACCGCTCACAACTGGCTTTCCGTGAACGTGATTACTACCCAGCCTTAGCACTTACATACATCGATGACGATATGCAATATCGATTCAGTTATGGTGCAACTGTGGTTAGACCCGACTTAAGGGAAGTATCATCTGCGACATATATTGATCCACTGACTGATTTCCCGATTGGCGGAACCCCTGGTATCAGAACAACGGCGATTGATAACTTTGATTTACGTTGGGAGTGGTACCGAGAGAATGGTAACAACCTATCCGTTGCGCTGTTTTATAAGGATATGACAGACCCCATTGAATCAGTCCAATCTCCAGCACAGGATGGTCCACCGTTGGTTCGTATTGCAAATGCTGAATCTGGTGAGCTGTATGGTGTCGAAGTTGAATTTTTGCAAGGCTTAGAAATCTTCGGTGAAGGGATCTGGGATAACTTATTTATGTCGGGTAATGTAACCTTGAGTGACTCAGAGATTACCTTAGATCGACAGAACATCGTTGAGCAGACGGGCGTATCTGCTGCCATTACCAATTTGAATAGACGATTGACCGGTCACTCTGAGTACGTAGTTAATCTACAGATGGGTTATGACTCAGATGATGGCGAGCACTCGGCCTCATTGGTTTACAATGTATTTGGTGAGCGCATACTCATCCCAGGGATTGATTCTTTTGATGATAGCTATGAACAGCCATTCCACTCGCTAGATATGGTGTATAAATATTATCCTGATTTTGCAACCACGATTACCTTCAAAATTCAGAACATACTGGGTGAAGAGAGGGTACTTGAGTTTGAAGATACCATTCTTCGCTCAGAAACCAGAGGTAGAGGATTCAGTATTACCTATAAGTATGAATTTTAATTTGCTAGCGTATCGTTAAGGGAGCCATGTGCTCCCTTTTTTAATCTTTGAACTCTTCTCTATTTGTCATATAGCTGTAACTTTTCTGACATATTCTCTTCCTAGAATTTAGATATTCACTTCAGTAAGCAGAATAGCATTCCAGATATTGAAGTATTTTCACATAAATATGAGGCTAATCAAAGTGTTACGTAGATCAACTCTGATTATTGCTTTATTTGGCTTATCAAGTCTAGCGACCCTACAGGCGGGTGAGCTGGGTGAGATTGTTGAAGAAAGCAAAAAAATTAATGATGCAGCAGCCGCTTCTCAGCAAAAGATTGATGCAATTTCTGATGAGATTCAATCGAAATTACAACGATATAAATCAACCCTTAAAGAGACTGAAGGACTCAGGGTATATAACGCTCAAATGAGCAAGCAAATTAACAACCAAGTTGCTGAAATGTCCGACATTAATCAGTCAATCGACAATGTCACTGTGATTGAACGACAAATAACACCTCTGATGCTTCGTATGATTGCCGCACTAGAAGAACTGATCGCAGCTGATGTGCCATTTCTAGCGGATGAAAGAGCCGTTCGACTCGCCGGTCTGAGGGAGACTATGGATCGGTCAGATGTTGCTGTATCGGAAAAATTTCGTCGCATTCTAGAAGCGTACCAAATCGAAATTGACTATGGGAAAACCATAGAAGCCTACTCAGGCAATATTGATATTAATGGTGCTGAGCAGGCCGTTAATTTCTTAAGGATAGGACGTGTAGCCTTAATTTATCAATCACGTGACAAGAATCTCATGGGTGTGTGGAATATCGATACCAAAGATTGGGACGAATTAGATTCCAGCTACCAGATAGCTGTAACTAAAGGCATGCGTATGGCACAGAAACAACTAGCCCCGGATATGATTACTGTTCCTATCCGTGCAGCTGAGGGTAACTAGGTAGAGACCATGATGAAGACAATAATCAAACACATCCTTGCATTTACTGTAATTACACTCATAACCCAGTCTGCAACCTTAGGACAAGAACTAAGTATTGATGAAGTCCTTAAAAAGGTTAAAGAAGGACAATATCAACAATCTATACAGAATAAACAACGGGAGAAAGACTTTGAGAACCGTAAGTCTGAGCAAGAGACCTTACTCAAAGAAGCGATTGCCGCTCGTAATAAAGAAGAGGCTATCTCGAACCAATTGGAAACCCAATATGAAGACAATGAGATAAAAATTACAGCCCTCCAAGATACGCTCAATAATCGATTAGGTTCACTTAAAGAACTATTTGGCGTATTGCAGCAGGTTTCCGGAGATGCCAGTGGCAAATTCGTTGCATCCAATGTCTCGGCTCAAATACGTGGAAGAAATGAGTTTCTTGATGGACTGGCCATTAAAATGGGTTCCTCAAGTCAACTGGCTTCGATCGAAGAGATAGAGCAAGTCTGGTTCGAGTTATCAAGAGAGATAACAGAATCGGGAAAGATAGTTAAATTCGAAGCTGAAGTCACGAAAGCGGATGGCACCAAAAATACTCAAACAGTCACTAGAGTGGGCACGTTCAATCTCATTTCTAAAGGTGTCTACCTTGAGTGGTTAGGCGGTTCAGAAGTGTTGGCGGAGTTGAGTCGGCAACCATCGGGTCGATTTTTATCAACCGTAGCGGACTTAGAGTCGTCTAACTCTGAATATACTCCATTTGCACTGGACCCTACGGGAGGCTCTATTCTTGGACTAGTTGTTCAAGCGCCGAATACAAAAGAGCGTATTGAGCAGGGAGGGACTGTCGGCTATGTGATTATTGCACTTGGTATAATTGCACTATTGCTCTCTGCTGAGCGTTGGGTGTCATTGACACTTGTTTCCGGCAAAGTGAATAAGCAAACCAAATCAGAAACTATCAAGGATAATAATCCGCTTGGTCGAGTACTGATGGCCAAAGAGAAATATCAAAATCTCGGTTCAGAGGGTCTGGAACTCAAGTTGAGTGAGGCAATACTCAGGGAAGTTCCCTCTCTTACTCGAAGTATCACATTTATTAAAATTATCTCTGTGGTCGCTCCGTTGCTAGGACTCTTGGGTACGGTCACAGGGATGATCGTTACGTTCCAAGCCATTACCCTATTCGGTACAGGGGATCCCAAACTGATGGCCGGGGGTATCTCCAGTGCATTGATGACAACTGTTCTCGGCTTAGTCGTGGCTATACCTACAGTCATGCTCTATACCTGGCTCAATACCAAGAGTAAAAATATTCTCCACATCCTCCAAGAGCAGGCGGCAGGCATTATTGCTGAACGAGCCGAGCGGGAGTAATTACGTTGCAGGGGTTTGTGGATACTTGGATCCAGATACAGGAATTTCTTGATACTGGTGGTGTAGTGCTTAATTACATTGGTGCAGTGATCTTCTTTATGTGGGTCATGATCCTTGAACGATTTTTCTATTTCCAGAACCGCTACAAGAAAGAAAAAAAGGCTGTGATAAAGCAGTGGAATCAAAGAGAGGATAAGTCTTCTTGGAATGCACACATGATTCGTGAAGCGATGATATCGCGCACAAAACTGAAGATGAAACGGTCGATCCCAACTATCGAGGCCTTTGTTGCTTTGTGTCCATTGCTGGGACTCTTGGGAACTGTAACAGGAATGATTGAGGTTTTTGATGTCATGTCCATCTCTGGTTCGGGTAACGCTCGTTCCATGGCGTCTGGCGTGTCGAAAGCTACGATACCAACCATGGCTGGTATGGTCGGCGCACTATCCGGCGTATTTGCCATGACATGGTTAAAACGATCAGTCAGCAGAAAGGCTGCATTGTTAGAAGATAAATTAATTATTATAGATTGAGGTAGATCTAATGCGCGGAGCGCCATTACAGAATTTGCTGCAGGAAGAAGAAGCTGAAATCAACATCACACCCATGCTGGATGTTGTGTTCATTATGTTGATCTTCTTCATCGTAACGGCATCTTTCGTGAAAGAGGCAGGTATTGATGTAAATCGTCCTGAGGCTGCAACAGCAGTCAAAAAAGAGCGAGCAAATATTCTCATCGCCATTAGCGATAAGGGCGAAATTTGGATTAACAAACGTCGGATTGATGTTAGGGCTGTGCAGGCTAATGTCGAACGTCTCAAAGCCGAGAACCCTCAAGGCACCGTTGTTATCCAGGCCGATAAAAAAGCCACTACTGATGTTCTTATCAAAGTAATGGATGCCTCTCGAGCGGCCGGTGTCTACGATGTTTCAATAGCGGCGCAAGAGATATAAAGCACATGCAGATTCGTAGGAATGGCCGTTATGTTCTTGCTGTTATTCTGGCCGGTGGCATAACGGTTGGCTTATTTATTCTCATGCGTTATCTGATTATTGGACAAGACGGTCAGTTAAGTGAGCCACCCATGGGTAAAGTCGTCGATTTCGTTCGTTTAAAACAGGATGAAACGGTAGAGACTAAAAAGCGAATGCCCAAAAAGCCTCCAAAACCTGAAGAACCTCCACCCGATATGGTTCAGCCGGAATCACAATCTCAGGATATGACAGCAGATGCTGGAGTGATGTCGTTTCAAGCAGATATTGCAACAGATTCAACTATAGCTGGAGGCCTGGCCTTGGATGCTGGTGATGGCGAGTATTTGCCTATTGTAAAGGTCCAGCCAATCTACCCAAGAAGAGCTCTTCAGCGAGGCATTGAGGGCTATGTGATAGTTGAGTTCACAGTAACTAAAAACGGTAGCGTTTCTAATCCCAAGGTAGTCGAGGCAGAACCACCGAACTTATTTGACAAGGCTGCAGTGGATGCGGCTAGGAAATTTAAATATAAACCAAGAGTCATTGATGGCGAACCAACCGAGGTAATGGGTGTGCAAAACCGAATTACCTTCACCATGAAGAATTAGGAGAAATTATGCGACTGTTTGTACAAATCTTCTTAGTTGTAGTGTTTTCACTAAGTATTAACCTTATTGATTATTCTCTACTTGAATCGTCAGTCAATGCCGCTGAAAAACAAAAGAAAACACGAAAAACACCTGCGCTTAGAGAGCGAGTATACAGTCAGTTGGCAAGAGCACAAAAACTTGCCGATGAAGGTAACGTCACCGAGGGCATGGCTGTTCTAGAGAAAATTAAGAACCGGCAAAATCAACTCAACTCTTATGAAAAAGCAATGCTATGGAATTTTATAGGCTTTATTCAATACAGTGAGGAAAATATCTCAGCCGCAGTTGATGCGTTTAAGGCAGTTATTGAACAAGAGCCAATTCCTGAAGCACTCGAGATGTCAACAGTATTCAGTTTGGCACAATTATCAATGTCCCTCGAAAGGTACGAAGAGACAATTGCATACCTAGATCGATGGGAGACACTTGCCAATGACAAA
>CAZLIR010000045.1:10132-12146 GCA_964559635.1 uncultured Enterobacterales bacterium | reverse complement strand
TCTGGATTCTGCCAAGTATGGTCAGTTCTTGCGTGGGATTGCTGAACGACATGGCGTGACCCGAATTGAAGGCAAGATAGAGCAGGTTAATCTCAACTCCGAGTCAGGCCACATTGAATCCATTGCTCTGGAATCAGGGCAAGTCGTAAATGGTGATCTGTTCATTGACTGTACTGGTTTCCGCTCGCTGTTATTAGGGCAGGCACTCAAGGTTGGCTATAACGACTGGAGCGAAGCGCTCCCCGCGAATGCCGCCTATGCTGTGCAAACTGAGTCACATCGTCCTGCAGTACCATATACGCGATCCATAGCACTGGATGCTGGCTGGCGTTGGCAGATCCCACTGCAGCATCGCGTCGGTAATGGTGTGGTTTTCTCGACCAATTTTAAGAGTGAGGAAAGTGCACTTCAGGATTTACTGGATGGGATCGATGGCGAGCCTATCACTGATCCGCGCTTGATCCGCTTCACTACCGGTCAACGCAAAGAATTCTGGCACAAGAATTGTGTCTCGGTCGGTTTATCCAGTGGCTTTATTGAACCGCTTGAATCGACCAGCATACATCTGATTCAACAAGCCATCGTGTGGTTGATTAGTTTATTTCCAACCGATGGAATTGATGAAAACCTGGTTAATCGCTTTAATCAACAAATGACGGTTGAGACAGAAACGATCCGAGATTTCATCGTTTTACACTATCATCTGCAACAGCGCGATGATCATGAATTCTGGTGCTATTTACGCGACATGAAAGTATCTGATCGCTTACAGCAAATTCTTAATATGTTCGATAATAACGGCACTATCATCGAGGAGCAGGATGATCTGTTCGCAGAGAGTTCATGGGTTCAGGTGATGATGGGGCAGGGGCTGTTACCTAAGCAGTACCATCCAATTGTCGACATGATGAGTGACCGTGATTTAAATAACTTCATCAAGCAACAGGAAAGTAATGTTCAAAATAACATTATGAAACTGCCTCAGCATACTCAGTTTATTCAGCATTTCCTCAGGCAACGCTAGTAACATTAATTAGTAAATTACCGATTAACATCATCTGAACCATTCTGTGATTATTCACGGGACAAAAAAAGGGCTGTCTCGTGACAGCCCTTCTTGATTTGTGAGGCCTGATTTTCAGACCTCGGCATGATGACTACTGTTTCGTCATCAAGAAGCGCCACCAGACACCGCCACCAGACTCAATATCAAGAACCATATTGTTGTCATCAGTGAACTCAACCATGTATGTGACATTAGGTGGTGTTGCAACACCTGGTAATTCCCCTTCATTGACTGCCTTAGGGATACCTAGATAGGCACCAAAACCATCGATGGTGATTGTACCTGCGCCTTCGTCATATGACCAAGTGCCAGGACTCATGCCATCGTGCGGAGCAACTGGTGCACCACAGGCATCAGGAGCGCCACCACTCTGCCAGCCTTCGATCCATGTCTCGTCGCCTAGTACATTGCTAAATGTGCCATCGGCAGCGAAGACGTAGTCATCATCGAAGAAGCAAGCTCGGTCGATGACACCCTGGTCTTCGATAGCCCACCAGCTGACATCACCTAGCGCTGGACCTACACCCAGTGAACCAGCCACTGGTGAAATGTTCCACGTACCTACTGCTGGAGATGTAGGACCGGGGGCAGGTGGTCCTTCGGTCTTAACCATCTTGAAGCGCCACCAGACACCACCACCAGACTCGATGTCTAGAATCATGGTGTTGTTACCGTCCATCAACTCAACGATGTATGTAACATTCGCTGGAGTGCTGACACCTGGAAGTTCGCCTTCGTTTACGGCTTTAGGAATACCTAAGTAGGCACCAAAGCCATCGATGGTCACTGTGCCGGCATCGGCATCATAAGTGAACGTTCCAGGGCTCATGCCGTCATGCGGAGCAACTGGCGCACCACAGGCATCAGGAGCACCGCCACTTTGCCAGCCTTCAATCCAAGTCTCGTCACCTAATACGTTAGCGAACGAGCCATCGGTACCGAACACAT